>JBQELM010000008.1:0-4687 GCA_052103915.1 Mycetocola sp.
CGGCAGCCAGGCCCCAGCACCCCCGCTAAGAGACAGAAAAAAGGCAACGGCAAGGGGCAGCACATACAACCAGGAGACGATAGGGAACCCACCCGCACCCACCCAGCTCGGGAGCAGGCCCGGCGGATAAAACACCACCACACACAGCAGCACCCCGCCAAGGACAACGGTGAAGCCGAGCCACAGCAAAATGTCCGAGCTGGAAGCCGCAACAACACCCAGAAAAAATGCCACACCGGGGATGATCGCCCACAGCGTCACCAACACAACGCCGACCGCGGAGTGAACGACGCGCAGGCTCCACGGAACGCCGCCACGATCGGGGTCACTCACGGACGCGCGCGCGTTCTCAGCCGTGACCCGGTCATGCCGGAGCTCGGCGCGAGGGTTATCAACCATGACCCGATAGTGCCAGAGGCCGGCGCGAAACCGCGCGCAAGGCCGGCACCAAACCGCGCGCAGGATCAGCGCGAGAGCTCAGAGACGGCACAAACCCGCACACCACCTCAGCGCCGACGCAGCCCCGCGGGGGTCAGCGACTCAAGCACGATACCGTTGTCGCGCTCGATGAAGTGGGTGCCGGGGGCGACGATCCGGTCGATGAGGTCAAGCGTCTCGTCGTCGAGCACCGTGGCCGACGCGGCGACGTAGCTGTCCAGGTGCGCGAGCGTGCGCGGCCCCACAATGACAGAACTGATGTCCGGGTGCGAGAGCACAAAACCGAGGGCCAGCTCGATCAGGGTCAGCCCCCGCGACTCCGCCAGCTCGGCCAACGCCGTCGCCGCGGTCAGCTTGGCCTCGTTCTGCGGGGCATCCAGGTCGTACCGGCCGGCAATCAGCTCGGCTCGGCTCGACGTCGGCTGCTCGGCCCCGCGACGATAGCCACCGCTCAACCAACCAGCCGCCAGCGGCCCGTAGCTCAAAACACCCAGACCGTGACGGCGAGCAACCGGCAGCGTGCTGCGCTCAATCTGCCTGATCAGCAGCGAGTACGGAACCTGCTCCGTGCTCGGCCGGATCAGACCACGGCGCTCGGCCGCCCACTGCGCCTCAACCAGCCCGTCACCACCGCGCACACTCGTGCCGTAGTAGCGGATCTTGCCCTGCCTGACCAGCAGGTCCAAAGCCTCAAGGGTCTCCTCCAGCTCCGTCGACGGGTCAGGCCGGTGCGCCTGGTACAGGTCAATGTGGTCGGTGTTCAGCCGGCGGAGGCTGTCCTCCACCGCCTGCACGATCCAACGCCGGGAGCTGCCAGCCCTCCACGGCTCATCCCCCATCCGCCCGTTGAACTTGGTGGCAAGAAACACCTCATCCCGGCGACCGCTCAGCGCCCGACCCAGCAGCTCCTCACTTGCGCCCCGCCCGTACACGTCGGCCGTGTCGATCACGGTGATGCCCGCGTCGATGGCGCGGTGCACAATCTGGACCGACTCGTCCTCGCCCGTCTTCGTGCCCAGGTTCATGGCCCCGAGCGTCAGCGGGCTGACCGGGACGCCGGTGCGGCCGAGCAGTCGGGTGGTCGAGGGGGATGTCATAACGGAAACTCCAAGAGGATGTGGGATGAGTTGAGAACAGGCCCATGCGTGACCCAATGAGAACGGGCCAGTCCGGGAACTACTTAGAACAGGCCGGTACGCGGCGGGTGCTCGCCGGTGAGGGCAAACGCCCCGGCGACCGCGAGCTTCCACTCGCGCGGGTTGTGGTTGGCGACGGTGCGGGCATTACGCCAGTGCCGGTCAAGACCGTGCTCGGCCAGGACGGCGCTACCACCGGCAACGTCAAAGAGCCGCTCGGATGCGGCAAGCGCCGACTCCACCGCAACCACCTGACTCTCCGCGACCCGGCTGGCCACCGCGGCACGGTGGTCGTCGTCGCCGGGCACAAGAGCGTCAAGCTCCTCCGCCGCAATCAGCACGGCCGCGCGGGCGGCAAAAGCCCTGGCGCCGATGTCACCAACGGCACGGCGAACGTACGGGTCGTCAACGGACCGGCTGACACCGGCGTGCTTGATCGGCCTCGAGCCGTTCCGGGCAAAAGCGACGGCGTCATCGTGGGCGGCACGGGCAATTCCGGCCTCAACCGCCGCCAGGTACAGCTGGGCGAAGGCGCTGAACCCTCCCCCGCCCTGCTTCTCCGGCACCACCTCGTCCGTGGCCACACGCACGTCGGTGAAGACGGTGCTGCCGCTCGCACTGAAGCGCTGGCCGACGGAGTCAAAGTCGTCAAGAACCTGAACACCATCACGATCGGTCGGCACGGTGAAGGTCAGCACCTGCCCGTCCTCGTCCACGGCTGACCCGCTGAACCAGTGCGCGTAGAGGGCACCGGTGCTGTAGAACTTCTGCCCGTCCAGGCGGTACCCCTCCCCCTCGCTGTTCCGGCGCAGCCGAGTGGCGATCCCTCCCGGCTGGCCGCCCCGCTCATTGCGGGTTCCGGCGAAGAGCTGCCCCGCGCGGATGCGGTCAAGCAGTCGGGTGCGCTCCTCAACGGTCAGAGCGGCCGGGTCGGCGAGGACGTCAGCGGTGAGCAGGCTGGAGCGCAGTGCCTGCGCCACACTCGAATCGGCGCGGGCGATGCTGATGACGATGTCGGTCAGCTCACGCAGGCTCAGCTCCTCCCCACCCTCGGCGAGTGGGGCGCGCGCAAGCAAGAGGCCGGTCTGTGCAATGGCGGCGACCTCGGCGTGGGGTGCGCGTCCGGTGCGCTCCCTCTCGACGGCTCCCGCCGCCAGCTCGGCCAGCACGGGGGCGAGGCGTTCGGTGATGCTCACGGTTAGAACACCCCGGCTTCGCGCACGGTCAGCACGGGGCGAGAGGCGTACTCGTCCGCAGCCGAGCCGGTGCTCGGCACAACCGGCGTGCTCGGCCAGCCGGAGCCGTCGGCCAGGTCAGCCGTGTCGGCCGCACCGCTCGGCGACCCGTCCGCGTTCCGCCCGTCAGCACCGGAACCAGCTCCGGCTCCCGCCAGCAGCGCAAAGGCCTGCGACAGGTCGGCGATCAGGTCATCCACGTCCTCAATGCCGACGGAGATGCGCACAAGACCGTCGTGGATACCGGCGGCTGCCCGCTCCTCCGGAGCCAGTCGGGAGTGGGTTGTGGTCGGCGGGTGAAGGACAAGCGAGCGGACATCACCGATGTGGGTCATCAGGCTGAACAGCTGCAGCGCGTTGATGACGGTCTCGGCGGCCTCCTGCCCACCGGCCAGGGTGAACGCGAACACCGATCCCTGCCCCTTCGGCAGGTACCGCTCGGCGAGGGCGTACGACGGCGACGATTCCAGCCCCGAGTAGTCAACGCTGGACACCTCCGGCCGCGACTCCAGCCAGCGCGCAATGGTGATGGCGTTGTGGGCATGCTTGGCGACCCGGAGCGACAGCGTCTCCAAACCCTGGCCGAGCAGGAAAGCGTTGAACGGCGACAGGCTCGGGCCCAGGCGCGAGGCGATCACACTGCGGGCGTAGACAACGTAGGCGTCGCGGTCAAAGCGGTCGATGTAGCTGGAGCCGTCACCGCCGACGATGGGCGCGCTCAGGTGGGGGAACCGTTCAGCCTGCGCCGACCAGTCGAAGCGCCCGGCGTCCACCACCACCCCGCCGATGGCCGCACCGTGACCGGCGAGGAACTTGCTGGCCGAGTGCACCACGATGTCGGCACCGTGGTCGATGGGCCGCAGCTGGTACGGGGTGGGAACGGTGTTGTCGACGATGAACGGGACGCCGTGCTCGTGGGCCACATCCGCGATCAGGGCAAAGTCGATGAGATCGTTTTTGGGGTTCGGGATGGACTCACCAAACACGGCCTTCGTGTTGGGCCGGAAGCGGCGACGCCACTCCTCGGCGTCGTTCGGGTCCTCAAGGAACTCCACCTCAATGCCGAAGCGCTCAAAGTTGTCGCGGAGCAGGGCGCGGGTCCCCTCGTAGATGCTTGGCGTGGACAGGATGTGGTCCCCCTCCCGCACCAGACCAAGCACGGCAACGGTGACGGCGGCCTGACCGCTGCCCACCAGGATGGCGCTGCGGCCGTTCTCCAGTGCGGCGATGCGGCGCTCGACGGCGGCGTTGGTCGGGTTGTTGATGCGCGAGTACACGTACCCGGGGTCGGCACCGGCGAAGCGGGCCTTGGCATGCTGGAAGTCACGGAACCGGAACCCTGCGCTCAGGTAGACCGGTGTGATGCGCGAGCCGAAGCCCAGCTCCGGCTGCTCCCCCGCGTGCACCTGCTCGGTGTCAAAGCTGTAGCCCTCGGGCACGGGGATGGTGGTGTGGTCGTCGGCTGTGCTCATGAGCGTTCTCCTCGTGCGGCGCGGTAGCGGTCGCGCAGTGTTTTTTCTGTGTACTCGCGGCGGAACAGTCCGCGCGCTTGCAGGATCGGGACAACCTCGTCGACGAAGGTTTCCAGGCCACGCGGGAACTCGTCGATCATCAGGTTGAAGCCGTCGGCGGCGCGGGAGCGGAACCAGGTTTCGATGCTGTCCGCGATCTGCTCCGGCGTTCCGACGACGATGCGCGCCCCGTAGCCGCCGAAGCTGCGCAGCAGCGCCCCCAGGCTGGTGTTGTTCTGCTCAACCCAGGCGCCAACGGTCTCGCGGTAACCCAGCGACCTGGCGAAGGTGGCCGGGTCGATCTGGGTGTTCAGCAGGTGGTCGGGGATGGGCTGGTCAAGCGGCAGCTCGCTCAGGTCGATGCCGA
>JBQELM010000008.1:4697-18112 GCA_052103915.1 Mycetocola sp.
CCGAGGAACCCGCCGAGGGCACCGCGCGTGTAGCCCTCGGGTGCGAGTGCCTCCTGGGCGTCAAAGTGCCGCCAGGCCTCCTCCTCCGTTGACCCGATGACCAGCGAGAGCCCGGGAATGATGGACACGTCGGCCGGGGTCCGGCCAAAACGACGGGTGCCCTCGGTGACCTGGCGGTAGTGCTCGATGGCCGGGTCGATGAGCAGCTCAACGGCAAACACGCCCTCCGCCACCCGGGAGGCCAGCTCGCGGCCCTGCGGGGACCCGCCGGCCTGGAAGATGACGGGGTGCCCCTGAGCCGACGGCGGGACGTGCAGGCGGCGGTGCTCGGTGAAGAACTCGCCGTCATGCTGCACGGGAACGCCGGTCGCCGCTGACTGCCAGAGCGCCACAACCAGCTCAACAAACTCGGCCGCGCGCCGGTAGCGCTCGTCCCGAGGGGCGTTCGACTCCACACCAAAGTTGCCTGAAACGGCGGGGTTGTAGGTGGTGACGGCGTTCCAGGCCAGACGCCCTCCGCTGATCGTGTCCAGGCTGAGCAGGCGCTCGGCCAGCTCAACGGGGTCGTTGTAGCTGGTGGAGGCGGTGCCAACCAGGCCAAGGTGCTCGGTGGCGGCGGCAATGGTCTGCAGGATGACAAACGGCTCGACCAGGCCAAGCGGGCGCAGGTTGGGGTTGCCCAGGCTGGGGTTATCGGCGAAGAACACCGAGTCGAGCAGGCCGCGCTCGGCGACCCGGCCCAGGTTCTCCCAGAACGGGGCGTCAAGAACCTCGGTGCCGGTGACGTCCTGGGTTCTCCAGGAGGCCGGGCGCTGGCCAAAGCCCTGCAGGTTGACGTTGAGGATCAGCGAGCGGGTGTCGGAGTACCGGCCCGCGGGCGTGTTCGAACCGGAGCTGGTACTCGTACCCGCGTGGGCCGTGAGGCCGGCCGGTGATGACGGGGGTGTTGCAGTGTGGGCGCTCATGCGCGGGCCTCCGCGAGGGTTGTCTGGGGGAAGGCGGCGGCGTGGTCGGCAAGCGACAGCGTGCGACCGCCCGCGCGGGGTTCAGCGGGCGTGCCGCCGTGCGGGCTGCCCGTGCGGTCACGCTCGGTGGCGGACCGACCGTGCTCCGTAATGAGACCGGCGGCACGCAGTTCGGCGACGACCGCTCCGATGCGACGAAGCTCGCTCAGCGTTGTCACGCCAAGCACAAGCGAGAGCGGTGTCCCCTCCGTTCCACCGCTCGCCAGGAGGGTGACGGTGGCGGCCAGATCGGAGTCAACCGGCGCAACGAGTGCGCGCGGAACTGCCGCGGTCGCGCGGCTCAACGCCACCCGGTCGTCAGAGAACAGCAGCTCGGCGTTGTCGTTGGGCGTCGCGTCGAGCACGTCACCGGACGCACCGGCACCTGCCCCTGTGACGCTGCCCCTCGCGTCCGTGTCCTCCGCATCGACCCAGCGCGCCAGCGGCGGCTCACCCGCGTCAGACAGCGGAGTGTTCAACGGCCCGCGCACGCGGAGCCTGCCGTCGTGATCCACCCGTCGGATCGAGTCGGTCAGTGCAAAAACACCGTTCTCCCTGTCAGCGATGATCGCCTCGGCGGGGAAACTGTTCCACAGCCGACGCAGCAGGTGCAGGTACTCGTCCTGAAGCTCCCGGTCGTCAACTCCCCCGGTGAACGCGGCCGCACGGCTGTCCTCCGGCTGAACACTGCGGTCGCTGCGGCCAAGCAGAACACCGATGCTCCCGCCGCTGAACCGGTGCGCGCCCAGCACCCTCCTGGCCAGGTTGTACACGTGGTCACGGGTGGGCGACGCGGCAAACAGGTACTGCGGTCCCGGCACGGTTCGGGCCAGGCTCAGGGCAGCGACCGACGGGTCAAAACGCGGCAGCTCGGTGCCGCCCGCACTCAGTCGAGCTGCGCCAAGCAGAACGCGGGACACCCCCGTCGCCGTGAGCGCATCGCGCAGTGCGGCGGTCCCCTCCGCTCCGGTGGCTGCGGCGATCAACGCCTCGCCGTCCAGGGCGATGCCGCCCAGTGTCACGCCGCTCATCCGCTCTCCGTCCCCGCTCAGACCGCCGCGCTCTGCGACCGGTACGGCCACTGTGCAGGACGGATGGGGTGCGTGGCGCAACTATGTCGGCGGATAACCCCGGGTGACGACATGCAACGACACGCAACGCCACAGAACGGACGACGGCGTCATCATCGGCGGGGAAGGGATCAGTGAGGTCCTCGTTGCTTCTACCCCTGAGGCAAAGAGATGAATCGCATACGAACGTTTTCGATAAACAGCCCCAAACAGGGGACACCTTTTCGATCAAAACACACCTCGTCAATTAGTACGCTCAAACTATGCCCCCAGCTCTGACCGGCCTTGACTTCACCGCGATTGATTTTGAAACAGCAAATAGCTCATCCGCATCTGTGTGCGCAGTCGGCGCCGTTCGAGTCCGAAACGGTGTGATTGTTGAAGAATTCACAACACTAGTCACACCTCCCGAGCGGTTTTCCACTTTCAGTCCCGGAAACATCAGAATTCACGGCATCACCGCAGAAAAAATTGCATCCGCTCAAGCGCCCACGTGGAACACGGTCTATCCCAAGTTGCTTGATTTCATCGGCACAGACACGATCGTGGGACACAATGTCCAGTTCGATATCTCGGTTCTCATCAACGCCACTGGTGAATTCGATCTCCCATGGCCAGAGTTCAACTCTGTGTGCACGCTTGCCCTGTCTCGAGCCGCCCTGCAGCTGCCATCGTATTCATTGCCCTGGGTTGTTGATCATCTTGGCATCCCCATTTTCAACCACCATGACGCGGTCTCCGATGCTCGCGCTTCAGCCCAAATACTCATTGCCATAGCCAAAAAAGATGAGCTAATCACCTTAAATGAGCTCCTCGATTCGTACTCTATTTTGCCGGTACCAACCTTTGCCGACGACAGCATCGGCGACAGCTTGCCTCCGAACTCAGGAGACAGCACTCCGGTTAGCGGCATAGGTTTTACTGGCGAAACCGTGTGCTTCACAGGAGCACTTACGCACATGATCCGCAACGATGCGCAAAGACAGGTCGAAGAGCATGGCGGAACCCCCAAGGAAGGGATTTCTAAAAAAGTTACTATTCTTGTGACCGGTGATTTTGATCCTCGGACTTTCCGTCCGGGAGCGAAATTCTCAAGCAAACTCCAAAAAGCGTTTGATCTTGAGAAAAATGGTCACCCTATTGAAATAATCACCGAAGACGAATTCGTTTCACGTTTATCTTTAAGCACGGAAGAGTTGCAGATCCAACAATCACGCCGTCGCGTGCAAGGTAAAAAGCTCCCTGACTGGGTCATCACACAATCCGGAGACGGGCCTGACGGAGACTATTGGGCGTGGTTCGCCGCGACACTTAAACACCCAGATGGTCGCGCGACACCCGAAAGTGGCTGCATCTGGTGTTCAACGCTAATCAGCAAGTCAGCGCATTGGATTCATCGCGACCGCCATGTATGTAGTGTTCACTGCAACGAACGACTGAAACGTTCAGCGCGGGGCGCTTGGGATCGAATGGGCATTCCACGCCCACAGATTGATTCCTTCTGGACGTAAGTCGATGCCGCACTAAAACGGTGCGCCGCCAGATAGTCAGCCCACCGCTCAAGAGACGCCACAACGTCTGGCATCGTGAGGCCGTTCCGCCTGGCCAGTTCCGTCGCCGACTCCGTTGGGTAACGATCGGCGGAGAGAAACGACAGCGTCTCCGGCTCAGCACCACTCAGCCAGCTCGGCAGCCACTTCACGACAGCGGCCGGAACCCTGAGCTGAGGAACAGCCACCCCCAGGTGATGGCCCAGATGCGCAAGGAGTCGCGGCAGTGGAGGGGTCGCGTCGTCCAGCACCCAGTACGACCGGTTCACCGCTGACGGGTCACCAGCCGCGGCAACCATAAACGCGGCAAGGTAGTCGGCGGTCACGACGGGGAGGAACGTTGCATCACTGCCGGGCAGCGCCGTCGCACTCCCGTCCCAGATCTGCCGCAGTGTTGTCGCGAGCCCGATCAGCTGATCCGACTCCCCCGTCTGACTGTCACCGATCACACTTGACGGGTTAGCGACCGTCCACGGCAGTCCACGCTTGGCCGCTCCGGCTTGGAACACAGCGTCGGATTCAACCTTTGATCCCTCGTACGCGCCCAGTTTTTTGTACAGCCGTGCCCGGCGCGCATCAGACCATGGAACAGCCGTCGGGTCCTGTCCACCCACCCGATAACCGGAGACATGAACCACCCTCCGCACTCCAGGGAACTCAGCCGCACAGTCAAGCACCCGCTCCACCGTGCCAACGTTCGCGTGCCGCGCCTCCTCCGCCGTCATGCCAAAGCGGTAGCTGCCCGCACAGTTGTAGACCTCGGTCACAGTGTGACGCAGGCCCTGGTGCACGCCCTTCCTCCGCACATCGCCTGCGATCTGACCGAACCCATTGGCCGCGCCTTCCCATTCCGTCAGGAGCACAGAGGCGTCAAAGTCAACGCGCACGCTGTCCACTGACATGAACTGAAGGCCCCGCTGCTCAGCGCGACGGGTCAGCCAGTCCTGCACCTTGTGGCCTGAATCTTCAGTCCTGACGGCGACGGTCACCCGCACGCCGGCGCTCAGAAGCTGCGCCACCAGGTGCCGACCCACAAGTCCGGACGCCCCAAAAACAAGTGCGTGACGGGTCTCATCCTTGCCGGTCACGCGCCAGACTCCTCTGCCGCGCAGCGCTGGGCAACAAGCTGCTCAAGAACTGTCGCGGTGGCGGTGATCGGCTGCGTGCTCCGCAGCGACCTGGCCATGATGATGGACCCCTCAATGGCCGACACGATCACCGTCGCAAGTGTTGTTGCCTCGTCGCTGCTGAGCCCGTGCTCCTCAAGCATTCCGGCGGTTGGCGTGATCCAGGATTGGAACGCTGTCGCGCAGGCCCGCCTGAGCCGCTCACTCTCGGCACCCATTTCAAGTGTCACAACAGACACAGGGCAGCCCAGCCGGTAGTCGCTCTGACTGACCAGGTCGGAGAGGGCGTCAAGCGCGAGACGCACCGCAGCGGCCGGGCCATCACCGCTGACAACCGCCTCGGTGATGACCTGCCCAAACTGACGCGCAGCCAGCTCAACCGCGGCCACCCCCAGCCCCTCCTTGCCGTCGGGGAAGTGGAAGTAGATGGACCCTTTGGGCGCGGCCGCATGTCGGACCACGTCATTCACACCCGTCCCGCTGTAGCCAGCGGTCTGGATCAGCTCAAGCATCGACTCCGTGAGCCGCGCCCTGGTCTGGGTTCCTTTTGATGCCATACGGCAAGAATAGACCAATCGGTCTATTTTACAATTTACGACCGATCTGGCGCTTCCCTCCGCACCGGCTCCTGCGAGATCCCGCGCAGCTGCGGAAGGATCTCGTCAAACAGCGCCTCCAGCTGCCCCCGCTCGTTGCGAACGAGCAGCACAAAGCCGTCAAAGCCGTCCTCCGCCGCCTTGGTTGCCAACTGGGCGATGATGTAGCTGCTGTCTCCCTGCACGATGTCCTCGTCCTCCCGTGTCTGTACCCCAGGGGCACGGTCATCTCCGATGCTCAGCCGCTGCCGTCTGCGGCCAACAGCAATGAGCGGCTGCTGCCCGGCCGGGGCAGGAACAGGCAATGCTCCGGCCACGTGGTAGCTGCGGCCGTGGTGGCGCGGGTGCGTAATGAGCGCCGGATCGGCGAACTCGCCCGCCCCCTGATCACCGATGATTGCCTCGGCGGGGAAGCTCCCCCACAGCGTGCGAACCAGTTCGGCAAACTCGCCCGCCCGCGCTGTACTGTGCTCCGCCTCGTCCGCCCTGTCCTGCTGCGCAGTGAGAGGATCAAGCGGTCCCGGCTCAACAAACAGCCCAACCGGCGCCGGACCGATCCGGTTGAGGCTGACCAGTCTCCTGGCCAGGTTGTACGGCGCGTGCCGGTCGACCCTCGCGCTGATGATCAGCGGGACCGGCGAGCCGGTCGCACCCAGCGCACCGGCCAGCACCGACGGGTCAAACGTCGGGTGCGGCCCTGAGTCACTCTCAGCGCCCGCTCCCCACTCGCCGAGCACAACCCCGGCCACCCCGGCCTCGGCAGCTCTGTCTAGCAACCGGCCGTACTCGCCGAGCCCGGCCACCCCATCCACCTGGATGTACAGCGGTGCACTCATGACGCCACCCGCTCTCGCTCGGGCCGCGGCCAGTCCAGCCCCAGATGGTCACGCAGGGTCCGGCCGCTGTACCCCTCGCGGAACAGTCCACGCTGACGAAGGATCGGCACAACGTGGTCGGTGAACAGGTCGATGCCCTCGGGCAGCACGTCGGGCATCAGGTTGAATCCGTCGGCAGCACCGGCCAGGAACCAGCGCTCGATGTCGTCGGCCACCTGCTCCGGCGTACCGACCACTATGCGGTGACCGGCGCCTCCCCCCAGGTGGGCGAGCAGCGCACGCACGGTGGGCCGCTCACGCAGAATGTGTTCCCTGACCAGGCGGTAGAAGGTCTGTGAGCCACCGGCGTCGTCGGGCGCGGGCAGCCGGTCGCCGTCAAGCGCCGTGTCCAGGTCGGCCACCCCCAGCGTGATGCCCAGCTGGGAGGACAGGCGTCCGAGCGCGTACTCGGTGGGCAGCAGCTCGGTGAGGGTGTCCCTGCGGCGGCGAGCCTCCTCCTCGGTTGAGCCGATCACCGTTGACAGCCCCGGCAGCACAACCAGGTCGTCGGGTGAGCGTCCGGCTGCGACAGCACCCCGGCGGAGCTCGGCGGCAAAGGCCACCGCGTCCTCCAGCGTCTGCGCGGCGGAGAAAACAACCTCCGCGTGGGCGGATGCCAGCCGCTTGCCGTCGGTTGAGCCACCGGCCTGGACCACAACGGGCCGCCCCTGAGGCGAGACCGGAATGGGCCTGCCCTGCGCATCGCGCCCGCTCTCCCAGACGCCGGTGACCTCGGTGATGACCTCCGCCGCACGCCGGTAGCGCCAGCCGTGCTCGGGTTCGCCGTGGCGGCCAAAGTTGGCGGGGATCAGCGATCCGGCCGTGGTGACAACATTCCAGCCGAACCGGCCACCGCTGAGCGCATCAATCGAGGCGAGGCGCACGGCCAGCTCCTGCGGGTCGTTGTAGCTGGACGAGAACGTACCGATCAGGCCGATGCTCTCCGTCTCGGCCGCGAGCCTCGCCAGGACAACACTCGGCTCAAGACCGTTGGCGCTGCGGAACCGGATGTCGGGGTCAAGGCCGGGACCGTCGGCGAGGAAGATCGCGTCAAACCCGGCACGCTCCGCCGAGCGGGTGATCTGAAGCTGGTGCTCCAGGCCGTACGCCGAGTCGGGAACCGTGCCGGGGAACCGCCATGAGCCGCCGAAGACACCCTTGTTGAGGATGTTGACGTTGAGGTGCAGGCGGCGGCTCATCGGAGTGCCCCCGCCGACTCGGTGGAGCCGGATGCTGGTGCTGAGTCGGTCGCGGCCGTCGCCTCTGTTGCCGCCTCAGGGCCAGTGGTCGCGGCCACCGCCCCCGGACCCGTCGTCGCGGCCGACCCTGACGCGGCTGCCGTCGCCGACCCCGCACTGAGGTCAGGCCAGAACGTGCCGGGAAGGGTGCCGTTGACCAGGTAATCACCCACAACGGATGCCTTGTACACCACGGGGTTGTGTGACGCGATGGTCCTGGCGTTCCGCCAGTGCCGGTCAAGCCCGTGCGCCTGGCCAACCGCGGACGAGCCGCCCACCCCGAACAGGGCCGTGGCCGCCGTCAGGGTCGACTCGATGATGCGCTGCTGAACGGTGGCGGTGAACAGGTAGCTTTCTGCGTAGTCACGGTCGCGGTCAGAGGCGCGGTTGTCCCCCTCCTGCCAGACGGCCGCGCGGCCACCGTCGCCGTCGGCCCCGTCGCCTCGTGCGGCCAGCCGGGTGTTGGCCTCCTCCAGCCGCTGCGCCGCGGCGAGCGCCAGCGCCCTGGCCGTTGCCGCGTGCTCGGCCAGCTCCCCGATCACACCGAGCAGGAGCGGATCGTGTGCCGGCACCGGGTCAAGCGCGTGAAAACCGGGCCGGGTCCGACCGCGCAGCAGCACAATGGCGTCATCACGCACCCGCTCGGCAATCCCTGCGAGCGTGGCCAGGTGCACCAGCTGCACAAAACTCTGGTGCTGCTGCACACCGTTGCCGATGGGGAACACCCCCAACGGCTCAACCGGCGCACCGGCGAACCGGGTGCTGCCGGAAGCGGAGAGGCGCTGGCCAAATCCGTCCCAGTCATCCTGCCGGTCAACGCCGTCGGCGAGCGCATCAACAATGGCCCAGCTCAGCCGCCCATCCTCGGTGCGGGCGCTGACGCGGAGCCAGTCGGCGTAGAGCGCACCGGACGAATAGATCTTGGTGCCGGTCAGCCGCCAGCCGGTGGCCTCGTGGCTGAGCCGGGTGGTGGTCCGGAATGTGTCGCCCCCGCCGGTGGCGATGGAGGTCTCGGTCGGGGCCGGTTCGGTCTGGCCGTTGCCAAAGATCCGTCCGGCGACGGCCTCAGCCACCCAGCGGTCCCGGATCAGCGGGTTGGGTTCCTGCCGCAGGATCTCAACAAAGGAGAAGTGCCCGCGCAGCGCGTTGGGCAGGCTCGCGTCGGCGGCACCGAGCGCGATCAGCAGCTCGGTCAGTTCCGGGAGTGTGACCCCGTCGCCGCCATCCGCAACGGGAACACGCACACGGGTGAACCCGGTGGCGGCCAGTTCACGGACCAGCTCAACCGGGAGCCGGTGCTCACGGTCGGCGTCCACGGCGGTTGCGGCGATCCGCGCGAGCGGTTCGGCCGACCGCGCAAGCAGAGAGCGCACCCGTTCCGAGCTCTGCGGGGCCAGCGATCGTGCCCTCTCGGCCGCGAGTGAGCGCGCACACTGCTGCGTACTCCCGGTCGTGGCGTCCTGCTCTGACATGCGTGCTCCTTCCCGCGTCCCGGTCCGCACTGCCGTTCACGGTGAGAGGAACCGGGGGCTGTCCCTGGGGAGTCATCCCCGCCGACCGCCTCGTGCGATCGGGTGTCTGGCCACTCTGCTTGATCTGCCGCGCCGCGGTCGCAGAATGACACCGGATAACCCCGGGTGACGACATGAGACGCCACGCAGCGTCACGGTTGGTCACGCTGAGTCATGTCCCGTCATCTGGGCGCCGCTCATTTTCGTGATGGCGCAGCCCGCGCGCTATGCCACTCTGGAGGGGCAAGGACCAGTCCCGCGCACACCGACGCCGACACCGACACCGACGGAGCAGCATGTCATCAGCCACACCTCCGACCGGTGGTGGCCGTGGACGCGTCACGATTCAGGACGTGGCCGCCGCAGCCGGGGTGTCCAGGGCGCTGGTGTCGATTGTGCTCAGAGACGTCCCCGGGGCAAGCGAAGCCACCCGCGATCGGGTGCGCGCGGTTGCCGAGTCACTCGGGTACCGTCCTGACCGCAGCGCCCAGCAGCTGCGCCGGAGCCGCACCCGCACGATCGGCGTCAGCTACGAGGTGCGGGCCCCGTTCCACGGCGACCTGGTTGAGGCGCTGTACCCGGCGGCCGAGGCCCGGGGCTTGACGCTCGCGCTCTCGGCCATCACCGCCACCAGAACGGAGGAGCAGGCCGTGAACGCCCTGCTCGCCGAGCGGCCGGAGGCCATAGTCCTGCTCGGCAGCACCCTGGACGCGACCGGCCTGCGCACCGTAACCGATGCCGCACCGACCGTTGTGTTAGCCAGGGATGGTGGGGGTGTCGTTGATGCCGTGCACACCAATGATCTGCTCGGCGGTAAACGAGCCAGCGAGCACCTGGCCTCCCTGGGGCACACCGCCATCACCTACCTGCACGGCGGCTCCGTTGCCGGAGCACAGGAGCGACTGGCCGGTGTCCACGAGGCGGCAGCCGCCGCCGGCATCGCGGTGACCGTTGTGACCGCGGGTAATACGGAGGAGTCGGGCGTCGCGGCGGCCAGCCAGATCCTCGCGGGTGATGATCTGCCCTCGGCCATCTTTGCCTTCAACGACCGCTGTGCCTTTGGCGTGCTCGACGTGCTGCTTCGGGCGGGGTTGCGGGTACCGGAGGACGTCTCGGTCATGGGCTACGACAACTCAACTGCCTCCCGGCTGCCCCTGATTGGCCTGACCACGGTGGCGCAGAACGCGTCGGCGCTGGCTGAGGCGGCGCTGGAGTTGGCCATGACCCGGATGGAGTCGCCCGGCGCGGAGGTACAGGACAGGGCGCTGGCCCCTGAGCTGGTGGTGCGCTCAAGCACCGACCGTCCGCGGTCGATCATCGTCGACCCCTCATCGCCGAGACCACCCGGGCCCGCCGGACCGCAGCACGCCGTTCGGGGCGAACCCCGCTAGGCCGCACCACCGTTCACGTACAGTGTCTGCCCGTTGACCCAGCGGCCAGGACCGGCAAGGAACGACACCACCTCGGCCACGTCCTGCGGCTCCCCCAGTCGCTCCATCGGGTTCATTGCGGCGATGCCGGCGATCTGCTCCTGACTTTTGCCCTCAAAGAACAGTGGGGTCGCGGTGGGTCCCGGCGCCACCGTGTTGACGGTGATGTTCCGCCCCCTCAGCTCGCGAGCGAGGATCAGGCCCAGCGACTCCACCGCCCCCTTTGAGGCGGCGTATGCTCCGTAGCCGGGGATCTGGAGTCGGGTCACCGAGGTGGAGAAGGTCACAATCG
Source organism: Mycetocola sp. (assembly GCA_052103915.1). Classification (GTDB taxonomy): domain Bacteria; phylum Actinomycetota; class Actinomycetes; order Actinomycetales; family Microbacteriaceae; genus Mycetocola_B. Next base: position 15,391 of record JBQELM010000008.1, read on the forward strand.
CCCCGCCCTCACGCATCCGCTGCGCGGCGAGCTGGGCCACAACAAAGGTGCCGCGCACGTTGGTCCGCAGCACCCGGTCAAGGACGTCAAGATCAAGAGTGGCAATGGGTGACAGCGGCATGATCCCTGCACTGTGCACCAGGACGTCCACCCCGCCGAACTCCCGCTCGGCGGCGTCAAATACCGCCGCCATGGCGTGCTCGTCGGCGACGTCCCCGCCGACGGCGATCGCGCGGCCCCCGGCAGTGACGATCCCCGCGACGGTCTCCTCTGCCCGCGCACGGTTGCCCGCGTAGTGCACAACAACCGCCAACCCGTCGGCCGCCAGGCGTTCAGCGCTGGTCCGGCCGATCCCACCGGAGCCGCCCGTCACGATGGCGACCCGTTCCTGCGTGCTGGTCATGGTTCCTCCCGGAATAGAATATGAACGCTTCGTCCAGATTTGATCCTACCCTCGTAATGGACGATACGTACACATCGGAGAGCACTCGTGGCAGAAACCCACAGCAAGAAGGGCAGGGGCCGCCGCCCAGCGGCGGACGTCAGGGCCGACGTCCTGTCAGCAACCGGCACCCTGCTTTTTGAGTACGGCATGCAGACGATCACCTTTGAGCGGATCGCCCAGGAATCCGGCGTGAGCAAAACAACGCTCTACAAGTGGTGGCCGTCCCCCGGGGCCATCGCAGCCGAGGCGTTTTTTGCCCGGAGCGAGCCGCTCCTTGAGTTCCCCCACACCGACGACCTGCGTGCCGACCTGGTGGCACAGCTCACCGCGTTTGTTGCCCTGTTCAGCGACAGCGCCACCGGACGCCCCATCGCCGAGCTCATCGGCACGGCACAGCTTGACCCCGACGTCGCCACGGCGTGGGCGCAGAGCTACGCGCTCCCCCGCCGCGAGCTGGCCCGCGCCCGGCTCCGCCAGGCCAAGGACGACGGCGACCTCGCCCCGGACGCCGACCTTGACATCATGGTGGACCAGCTCTGGGGCGCCTGCTATCACCGGCTACTGATCGTCAAGGATCCGCCAGGCAGCCTGTCCATCCCCACCCTTGTTGACTACGCGCTCCGGGCGGCGTCCGGTCCGTCGCCCATCCCCTCATCCAGGTAGCTCCCCGTCGCGGGGATACCGCCGGGCACGATCGTCCACGGCAGACCGGCGGCGTACGCCGTACGGGCAATGTCCTGCCGCTGACAGTGCAGGTGCGGTTCGGTTGAGTTGCCGGTGTTGCCGCACTGGGCGATCGCCTGACCGGCGTGCACCCGGTCGCCCGGCCGAACGGTGACACTGTCCTGCTTGAGGTGGGCGAGCACAAAGTGCGTGCCATCGGCGAGCCTGAGCACCACGTGGTTGCCCAGCATGCCGCGGGTACCGCGCAGCTCGCGCAGCATCGACTCCAGAACAAACAGGACGATCCCCGCCCGCCCCACCCGGCTGCGGTGATCGCGGACCGCTGACAGCGCGATCACAACCTCGGCGTCGGCCGGGGCGTGGATGGGCAGGCCAAAGGAGGGGTACTCCTCCGGGCCACGAGACCACCGACGGGGCGCAGCACCGGCACCAGCCTCCTCCCCATCGAGGCGCGTGAGCCCGTCCGCCGCCGACCGGTCGCCCCTGGACAGGTCACCACCCGACGGAGCACCCCCCTCCGGCACGATCAGCAGATCAACCGCGTAGGTCTGACCAAAGCCGTGCGTGCCGTGGCTGGGGAGCCTGTCCGTCGGGGAATTGATCGCCATCCAGCGCCCGCTCACCGGCGCAGCCAGCTCCAGCGCGGGACCACCACTCACGGGAGCCCACACCGTTGCCACAAATCCGAGTGCGATCAGCGCAATCCCGGTCTGGATCAGCCACCCCGGAACATCGGGCACCGCATCGGTACTCAGGTGGAGCAGAATCCAGAGCATCGTGACGGCAACCGCAGTGACCCCCGCGGTACTGAGCGGCACCCGTGCCCTGGCGAAGGCGCGCGCCAGTCCGGCCCCGGGGCCGGTCCGCTGTGGGATGTCATCGTGAGGGTTAGCCATGTCATTCGACGCTACCGGGTTCCGGCCGCACACCCCATCGCTGCACACGGTGGAGGTCCAGCGGTTTTGTATCGTGGCCTGATGCGCAATCTTGTTCGCCTTCATGACTGGTCAGCCGACGATGTTGCCGAAGTGTTCGCCCTCGCCGACACCTACCGGTCAGGGTCGGGGCCACGTGTGGATGGCGCAGCCGTGATGATTTTCCCTCCAACCAGCCTGCGCACCAGGGTCTCATTTGAGCGGGGCGCCGCCCTGATGGGGCTTCAGCCGATTGTTTTCCCCAGCGACACCCTGGATAAACCGGAGGCCGCAGAGGACGTTGCATCCTATCTGTCCGCGTGGGCTGATGTCCTTGTTGTTCGACACGCAGACATTGGCGTTGTGGAGCAGCTGGCCTCTGCCGCGGCCGTTCCCGTCGTAAACGCCATGACGGACGTTAACCACCCGTGCGAGGTCCTGTCCGACCTGTATGCATTGCGCGTCAGTGGCCTAGGTGATGGCCGTCGCTTCCTCTTTGTTGGACCTGACGGCAACATCGCGCGGGCGTGGCAGGAGGCAGCTCACGTCCTGGGGCTTGATCTGGTGCAGTGCTGCCCGCTCGACCTCGCGACGCCGGGGATGCCGTGGACAGAGGACCTGCGTACCGCGATCCGCTCCGCCGATGTGGTGCTCACCGACGGCTGGGGGCAGCACACCG
>JBQELM010000009.1:0-12386 GCA_052103915.1 Mycetocola sp.
GATGACCATTCGGCTGATTTTGTTGCCGACCGTTGTGAACCGGAAACTGCTCAGACCGTTGGCGTGTTGTGATCGCCAGTCGCCGATCACAACAACGTCGTCACCATCGTGTGACACATCCGTCACCGCCAGAGTGCCAACGGCTCCGATAAATTCTCGGTCGCTCCACGCGCTGATCTGTTCCGGTGAGCTGAAGAGTCGTCCCCAATCATCAACGACACCATCGGGGGTAAACGAAGCGATGAAACCGTCTGCATCGTGTGCGTTGACGGTATGGATGAATCGTTCAATGGTGTCTGGAAGCGAAACGGTCATGGAGGTCTCCTGTTCAAGGTGATCGGCGAAAGGTTGTTGTGATGCTACGCGGACGCGTGCGCCGTGACCCGAGCGGGTTCGGTATCTGGGGAAACAGCCCGGATGTTTCGAAGGTGTGAAAGCTTCATTGCGCGTTGACAAAACCGGCTCGGCGGCGTTCAGCCGGTCGATAACATCGCCGGTAACCGAGCCACACCGGCGATGATCCGCGAACCATTCGGACGACGTGCACCCCGGATTTGAGCGCTCGGTCCTCACATTCCCCAGCACAAGGAGAAGGTTTGCCTTCACATCATCGCGCCAAAAAACCGGTGGCACTGGCTCTTGCAGCCTGTGTTGTCGCTGTCCCCTTCCTCACTGCCGTCCCGGCCAACGCTGTTCCCTCAGACGGCGTGGTGGCATCGGGCGACGACTGGTCCGTCACCGCTGTCGCCGGCGGCTACGAGATCACGCTCGACCTTGACGAACAGCTGCCCGTTCGCTCCGCATCGCCCAGCCTGGTCAGCGAGAGCGGTCAAGACCTGGGCCCTGCCGTTGAGTCCGCGGATGGACTCTCGCTCAGCCTGTTCACCACGGACCCTGCCGCAGCGCAGCTGAACGGTGTTGACCTGGGCTGGGATGGTGTTGCAGCGGGGGAGAGCGGCGCCAGCAGCGCAGCCCGGTCTCTCCGTGCCACTCCAACCGATGCAAGTGATGCAGCGGTCAGCGCGGTTCTGGACGCTGACCCTAGCGATCACGGCAGCTTCACCGTTGCCCGTGCCGACTATGACCTGGGCGATCAGGCGATTGATCTGGCCGGAATTGGCGGCATCAAGGGTGAACTGACCGGAGCCGTGTACTACCCGGCAGAAAAGACCACGGCGAGCCCCGTCGTGATGTTCCTGCACGGACGCCACACCTCGTGTGCCGGAGGGACGGCCAACCCCGACCGCTGGCCGTGCGGACCGGGACAGACCAACATCCCCAGCTACCTGGGCTATGACGACACCGCCGAGGTTCTCGCCAGCAACGGCTACGTCGTGGTTTCTATTGCGGCCAACGCGATTAACTCAAACGACAACCAGCTCGCCGATGACCGTGGTGCGCTGGCCCGCGCTCAGTTGGTTCTTGACAGCCTTGACCTGCTCGCCGATGCCAACGCCGGTAAGGACGTTGGCCTTAACCCGGTTCTGACCGGACGGCTTGACCTGGGTCATGTTGGCCTGATGGGGCACTCCCGCGGTGGTGACGGTGTTGTGCGTGCAGCGCTGTTGAACGCAACGCGCGAGACACCGTACAACATTGAGGCCGTGCTCCCTCTGGCGCCAACGGACTTCGGTCGGATGACCCTTCCCGATGTCCCGATGGCCGTGATCCTGCCCTACTGTGACGGCGACGTTGTCAACCTTCAGGGACAGCACTTCATTGATGACTCCCGCTACGCCTTTGACGACTCTGTTCTGCGCTCGTCGGTGCTGATGATGGGAACAAACCACAACTACTTCAACACCATCTGGACCCCAAGCATCTACCCGACGTCCTCAAGCGACGACTGGCGCGCACAGGACCGCAATCAGGTTGACCCGGTGTGTGGCTACGGCACCGCAGAGTCTCGACTGACCGACACCGAGCAGCGCGACGCCGGAACGGCCTACATGTCCGCGTTCTTCCGCCTCACCATGGGTGAGCAGGACGAGTTCCTTCCACTGTTTGACGGCTCTGACAGCACTGTTGAGTCAGCCGGTCGCGCGGACGTCCGTGTGACGGCCAGCCAGCCGGAGGGCAACCGCGCCTCGATCGCGGCACTCACCGCGCCCACCTCGCGGGTGACCGCGGCAGGCAGCGCCACAGCTCAGGTCTGCGCCAGCCTGTCTGGCCGACCGATTGCAGGAAGTCTGCCGTACTGCTCCACAACCCTGACGAGTTCGCAGGCACCACACTGGACGCCGGCGACCTATGCTCCCTCCGTTGCAGCCACGCCCGTCCTTAACTTTGTGTGGAGCGCCAACAGCGGCCAGCTGAAGATCCCGGTGCCTTCTGCACTCCGTGACGCTTCATCCTTCACCAACCTGGCGTTTAAGATCGCGCCGAACGACAGCGTTGTGGGCTCAACGGATCTCCGCGTTGCTGTGGTTGACGGTCGGGGTGCGACCGCCGAGCTGACCCTGTCCGAGTTTGATGACGCGCTGACCGTGTTGCCTGGTACGGCGACCCCACTCCGTAAAACACTGCTCCAGAACGTGCAGATCCCGCTGGCTGACCTTGCCGATCGGATCTCGGTCACGGACATCAGGGAGATTCGACTGCTGGCCAACACGGCGAGCGGCGGTGTCTACCTGTCTGATGTGGCATTTGAAACCCCCGGCCTCGGCACACCGGCGATCTCCACCCGCCCGACGGTTTCTGTGGTGAACACCATCGTTGAGGAGGGAGCTGGTCCTGGCGAGGCTCAGGTCGCCGTTCTTCTTGACCGGCCTGCGGAGAGCCGGGTTGTTGCAGAGGTGTCGGGGATCGGCGCGGCCACGGCCGTCGTAGGGTCGTCGCTGGACACGGTGGTATTTGAGCCGGGCGATCGCTGTGCAACCGTGACTGTTCCACTTGCCGGTAATTCAACCCCCGGTACCGCTGCCGTGTCACGGTTCCAGGTTGTGGCCAGCGTGCTGCAGAACGCAACGATGGGTCAGCCGTTTGGTGCTCTGAGCGTCCGCGAGGACGACGGTGTTACCTCCGGCTCCGAACTGCCTCCGGTTGGTGTCCAGGGTGATGCCTGCGCCGAGGCGCTCGCCGCACAGGGTGAACTGACCCTGGCTCCCGCACCGACTGCGCCTGGCGACGCTGTCACCGTGACGGGCTCCGGCTTCCGGTCCGGGGAGTCGGTTGCGCTGAGTTTCCACTCGGATCCCGTTGATCTGGGAGCAACCGTCAGCGCCGATGGCACCGTCAGCTTCACCACTGCAGTCCCTGCCGAGGCTGAATTTGGTTCACACGAGTTCCGCGCTGTCGGAGCGGGGTCCGGCCTGACCGCCGTGGCTGCCGTCCAGCTGGACGACCCTGACGTCCCGCAGCCGGGTGCTGATGCTGACGCCGACGGTTCCGGATCGGATGCCGATGCTGATGGTGGCAACGCCGACAGCTCCGGATCGGACGCTGACGCCGACACCGCTGGTTCCAGCGCCGGCGCTGACTCGAATGCTGCCAGCGACTCCGCAGCGGGGGCCAACGCAGCGGCGTCAGGATCGTCCTCCGACGGATCCGCGTCCACCGGGGCTGACAGTAGCGGTGCCGCCGGAGCCGGAGGCGCCGCATCGGGCTCCGCTGACGCCGCTGGTTCAACTGACGCCGCTGGTTCACCTGACGGCGTCACCGCAGGCGAAGCAACCGGTTCGGGCCTGGCCGCCACCGGCGCTGCATTCGGTGGGATCCTGGCAGCCGCTGTGATCCTTCTTGCGGCCGGTCTCCTGCTCAGTCGCCGCCGCCGTGAGGAGGGCAGCACAACCCCCTAAACAATCGTCCACACGATTTCGTGGCCCCGGCACTCACCGTGCCAGGGCCACGGCCTTTTGTCGTAACAAAAGCGCTCGGTGTTCTACGCTTGTCCGGGGCCAACAACAAGGGAGTGACCACGCGTGGCAATTGATCGACAGCGCCGGGCCACCGCGCTCATCGTCGCAGCCTGTTTTTTCATGGAAAACCTGGATGGCACCATCGTCACAACGGCAGCGACCGCGATCGGCGACTCGCTGGGGGTGACCCCTGCTGCCATCGGGCTGGTCATCACCTCGTACCTGGTGACCCTCGCCGTGTTTGTCCCAGCCAGCGGCTGGCTCGCCCGCCGTTTTGGCGGCCGACGCATCTTCCTGATCGCCATTGCCCTCTTCACGATTGCCTCCCTCGGCTGTGCACTCAGCACCGGTCTGGAGATGCTCGTCGTCATGCGCATCATTCAGGGCATCGGTGGGGCGCTTATGGTGCCGGTCGGTCGCACCATTGTGGTGTTAAAGGCGGACAAGAAGGACCTGATCTCCCTTGTGGCCTACATCACCTGGCCTGCGCTGATCGCGCCGGTGATCGCGCCGCTGCTTGGCGCCATCATCACGAGCGTCGCCAGCTGGCACTGGCTGTTCCTGATCAACATTCCGCTTGGTCTGATCGCCTTTGTTGTGGCCTGGCGGGTGTTCCCCGCGACACCCGAACGCACCGCCGGACGATTTGATGTGACCGGACTCGTCCTGCTTGGCGCGGGGCTTGGTGTGTTGGTTGCCGCTGCCCACCTGATCTCTGAGGGACTTGACCACTGGCAGCTCACCCTCATGCTCGGTGCAGCAGCGCTTGTCATCCTTGGCTTGGCCAGTTGGCACCTTGTGCGCGCCTCCGCGCCTCTGGTGAACCTGCGCACCCTGCACATCCGGAGCCTGCGCTTCACGCAGCTGAGCATGGTTCCGTACATGCTTGTTGTGGGTTCCGCTCCGTTCCTGCTTCCGCTGATGGGGCTTCAGCTGTTTGGCTGGTCGGCCATTCAGGCCGGAACGGTGACCCTGATGATTTTTGTGGGCAATATCGCGATCAAACCGCTGACCACGCCCCTGCTCCACCGTGTGGGTTTCCGTCCTGTTCTGGTCTGGTCCAACCTGGGCCTTGTCCTGTCAACGGCGGGTTTTGCTGCGACCGTCGGCGGAACCTCACCCGTTGTTGTCTCGATCATTGCGGTGCTGGCGGGTGCCTTCCGTTCCCTGGGCTTCACGGCGTACAACACGCTTGCGCTGGCTGACGTCCCGGAGGAGACCATGGTCGATGCGAACACCCTGGCGGCGACGGTGCAGCAGCTGGGCGCTGGACTGGCTATTGCCGCCGGGTCACTTGCGCTTGGTGTGGGCGGAGCCCTGAGTGCCGACTCACTCGCTGGTTCGTTCGCCATTGCCTGGGGCCTGATGGCCGCTGTGGCCCTCGTGCCGTTTGTCCGCTCGCTCCTGCTTGACCCCGGTGCCGGTTCTGCGGTGAGGCGCTGACCCGGTTCACGCAGCATGGTGACGCTGCGCAAACCGGGCCGGTTATTCTGCGCTGAGACCCGTAGGCCAACTCAGTGAGCGCCGGCTGACTCCGCGAGCACGGCACCCGCCGCCTGGGCGACGGCCTGCACCGTTGCCGTCAGGGTGGAGCCGTCTCGCCCCGCTGCCCATCGAGTCCGACCGGTGTTGCCGTTGATTGCGGCACGATCATGCAGCGGAGGGACCCGATACTCGATGAGGCTGAGCGCCTCACTTGAGTTTCCCTCCGCCAGTGAGGTCTGGTGCAGCGACACCGTCTCAATCTGGATCCCCTGCGCGGACAGCAGTTCGGTGAGCGCCTCAACCGGTCCTCCAGGGTGGTTGGTGATCGTGTGTTTCACCCCGGAGACCAGCACAGAGACTGTGGTGAGCGGGCCGTCGTGACCTGTTTCAGACCGGACGGATTCAACAACAACCGTGCTGCTGTGCGCAAGATAGCTGGCTTCAAAGATCTGCTTCAGCGTCGCCGCGTCGCTTTCGGATCCCGAGGCGTCGGAGTGGTCCTGGACGCGCCGGGCAAAGTCGACCTGAAGCCTGCGGGGCAGGACGATGCCGTACTCCTGCTCAAGCAGATAGGCGATTCCTCCCTTACCGGATTGTGAGTTCACCCTGATGACGGCTTCGTAGCCACGGCCAAGATCGGCCGGGTCAACGGGCAGATAGGGCACACGCCACTCGATCTCGTTCTCCGGTCGGGACTCCGTGATGGCTCGCGCGCTGTGTTCCGCAAACCCCTTTTTGATGGCGTCCTGGTGGGTTCCGCTGAACGCCGTGTGGACCAGATCTCCCGCGTACGGGTGTCGTGGATGCAGCGCGATTCGTGTGGCGTACTCCACTGTTTCTTTCACCTCATCGATGTCAGAAAAATCAATCATGGGATCAATGCCCTGCGCGTGAAGATTGAGTGCGAGGGTTGCAATGTCCACGTTTCCTGTTCGCTCGCCGTTTCCGAAAATGCAGCCCTCAACGCGTTGCGCCCCCGCAAGGACAGCCAGTTCAGCACAGGCGATGCCTGTTCCTCTGTCGTTGTGCGGGTGCACTGACAGGATCACGGAGTCCCGCCTTGCCAGGTTGTGATGCATGTACTCAATCTGATCCGCGTACACGTTGGGGGTTGCGATTTCCACCGTTGCGGGCAGGTTGATGATGACTGGACGGTCCGGTGTGGCGTCCCACAGCGTTGTCATGCTGTTGCACACGTCAAGGACATAGTCGGGTTCTGTCAGGTTGAAGACCTCGGGCGAGAACTCAAATCGAATGTGTGGCAGGTCGCCGGCGGCGGCGAGCACATCACGACCGCCGCTGAGAATCAGCTCGTGCAACTCCGACCGGTTTTTTCCCAACACAACGGATCGCCAGGTGGGGGCAGTGGCGGTGTACATGTGGATGACGACCGGATTCCGGATCCCAGCAATCGCCTCAACGGTACGACGGATCAGGTCTCGCCGTGCGGGGGTGAAAACAACAATTGTGACGTCCTCAGGGGCGATGTCTGTTGTGGCGATGAGGCGGACGAAGTCGTAGTCGGTTTGCGAGGCGGAGGGGTAGCCAACCTCAATTTCTTTGTAGCCCATGCGTACCATCAGGGCGAACAGGATCCTCTTGCGCTCGGGGTCCATGGGCTCAGCGAGAGCCTGATTTCCGTCGCGCAGGTCAACGGGAACCCACAGCGGGGCTGACTCCAGACTTTTGGTCGGCCAGATGCGCTCGGTGACCGGAATCTCAACGCGTGCTCGGGCGTCACGATAGCGATGTGAGGGCATGACGGAGTGGCGTTGCCTGTTCCAGTGTGGTGCGGTTTCTGGGCGTGAGCCGGCCAGCTGTGCGACCGCGGGTACCGGTCTGTTCGTGACGGTGGCGCGGGGGGAGGCGGGTGCAGCAAACGGGGGAGTGTTCGGCGCGAAGGTCATGGCGTTCCTTAGGGGGAGGTGATGGTCTCAACCGGCTCAGCTTTTGCCTCCACGACGGGGTGCCGGTCCGGCGTGTTCCCATCGTGGCGGGGAAGCTGAAGGGAGTTCATGTACCGGGCCACGGTGGAAGCCTAGCATCACTCCTCAGACAAGTAGACAAGTTCTGGGTGGTCGATAATGGAACCATGACCACCCTTCGTCGCGAGTCGCTTGCAGAGCAGGCCGCCGATGCTCTTGGTGCGCGGATTAGCGCAGGCGAGTGGGAGATCGGCGACAAGCTCCCCGGCGAGACCACACTCGCCCCCCAGCTTGGTGTTGGCCGTTCTACCATCCGTGAGGCGATCAGACACCTCGCCGGGCGCGGCATGCTGACGAGTCGCCAGGGGGCCGGGGTGTTTGTTGCTGCAACGGAGCCGGTTGCTGACTGGGCGACACTGGTTGGCACAACGGCAATTCGCTCGGTGATTGAGGCGCGCGTTGCGATTGAGGTTGAGGCGTCAGCGCGTGCGGCAGAGCGGCACAGCCCAACGGAGCAGGCGACGATGCGGCAACGGCTTCATGACAGGGGCCAGGCGCAGCCATCCGTGGCGGGTCTGGTTGATGCCGACATGGCACTGCACCGAAGCATTGTTGTTGCGGCCCACAACCCCATCCTGATCGAGCTTTTTGACGCGTGCGCGTCCCGGAGCAGAGTGGCAATGATTGAGCTTCTTGAGGCCAGGGAACGGCCAGATGAGAACGCCGACCATGCCGTGCACAGCCGCATTCTTGACGCCATTGAGGAGCGCGATGCGCAGCTGGCTGCCGCACTGACCCGTGCTCATCTGCTTGAACTTGAGTCGCGTCTTGACCGGTCATGAGAAGGAAGGATCGCTGAGGCGCCACGGCGACCGCTGTGGTCCTGTGGCGCCTCAGCGCCGGGCTTAGCCCGGCCGGTGCAGAGAAAGCTAGCCGCGCGGGACCAGCGTGATGACAGCGGCCTCCGGCCGGCAGGCAAAACGGACGGGAGCGTAGATAGAGGTCCCCAATCCCGCGGACACGTGCAGCGGCGCTGTCCGGCGTGCGTGAGTCCAGGAGCTCATGCCCGATGCCTGGTGACGGGGGATGTCGCAGTTGGCCACAAGAGCACCAAATCCTGGAACGCGAACCTGGCCGCCGTGGGTGTGGCCTGCAAGGATCAGGTCTGCACCGTTGGTGACGAAGGCGTTGAGCACACGCTGGTAGGGGGCGTGGGCTACACCAATCCTGACCAGATCCGCCACGTTCGTGTCATCCTCTGCGAGGGACTCCTCCAGCTCGTCGCGCAGCGTCGGGATGAGGTCAAGACGGTCGAGCCCGATATGAGGATCATCGACTCCAAAAAGCTCAAGCTGGGTTCCACGAACGGTGAGCGTTGTCGCCGCATTATTCAGATCGCGCCAGCCGAGACCTTCGGTGAAGTAGCGGTTCATTCGGGTGATGTCGAGGTCGGGTTCGCGACGCGGGGCACCCACAGATGACGGTCCGGCGAAGTAGCGGAACCAGTTCTTGCGGAGCGGACTGAAGTAGTCGTTAGATCCGTTGACAAACGCTCCTGCGGTTCCGGCAAAAGGGGTGAAGGCCTTTTCGATCCCGCTGATTCCATCATGGTGACCAAGGTTGTCTCCGGTGTCCACAATCAGGTCGGGGCGCTCGGAGATCAGCTCAGCTACCCACTTTTGCTTGTCGCGCTGCCAGGGAGCCATGTGCAGGTCAGAGAGGTGAAGGATCCGGATGGGTTCTGCACCGACGGGCAGCACGGCCGCCTCATAGCGACGAACCGTGAAGAGCCGACGTTCGATGAGGGAGCCCCAGGCAAACGCCGCGGCGCCGGCGACCGCAGTGGCAAGCACTGCGGAGCCGACGCCGCGGACGAGGCGGTGTGCCGCCATTAGCAGTCCTCGCGGAGGACGTCGATGGTGACCGTGTCACCCTCCTTGCCGTTTGAGCCTTCGCCGGGACTCTGTCCGACAACGGTGTTGATGTTGTCGTCGTCCTTATCGCCCTGGCGACACTTCTCGTCAACCTCGAACCCGGCGCCGGTCAGATCGGACGCTGCGTCGCTGGGGCTCTTGCCCGTGACGTCCGGAATCTTGATCTCCTCGGGTTCGCCGCTCGACGGCGTGATTGTGACGGAGGATCCCGTCGCGGCTGAGGCACCGGCCGCGGGGCTCGTGCTGGCAACCTTGCCCTCGTCAACGCTTGACTCCGCGGCGTCGCCGATTGCCCAGCTGAATCCAACGGAGCGCAGTCGAGCCTGAGCATCCTCGACGGACAGGCCCGTCACATCCGGAACCTGCGTCTGCGGAACGCGGGTCAGAGTCTCCGACGGTCCGGCGAAGTCGTCGCCGCCCATCTGGTTAATTGCGGCCTGCATGATCGCCTGCCACATGGACAGCTTGGTGATGTGACCGGTACCCGAGTTGAAGTAGGTCTGGTACATGCTGGCGTTGCCCTCAACGGCGCCGATCCAGAGGGAGGTCACGGCCTTGCTGGTACCGCCGGTGATCCATGAGGCCTTGGCGTAGTCAGACGTACCGGTCTTACCAAAGACCTGTGCGCCAGAAACCGCGGCGCCTGCCGCCGTTCCGCCGCCCTGGAAGATGGACTGCATTCCGAAGTTCGCGGTATTGGCGATGTCTTTGTCAACGGCCTGGTGGCAGTCCTGCTCCGGAAGCGCCATTTCCTTGCCATCCGGGCCAACGATCTTGTCGATCGCGGTCGGCTCGCAGTACTTACCCTCAGCGCCGAGCGCGGCTACGGCAGCAGCGACGGTCAGCGGGGCGATCTCGTTAGAGCCAAGGATTGCTGCTGGGAAATGGTCGAGCTCTTTACCATCAGCGCGGTGGACACCGAAGTCTTTCGCGACGTCTCTGATCTCGCACAGATCAAGCTGTGCTGCCATTGCGAGATATGCAGTGTTGATCGATGCTTTTGTGGCCTGCAACGCAGTCACGTTGGACTGGTAGTTTCCGTCAAAATTCTGGACGGGGTGGGGGAATGGTTGATAAATCACTCCACCATTGCAACTGTCATTCCAGGTCGTGGGGTTTCGTTCCGCTGCGTTCGGAATGATTTGGTTGAGCGAGTGCCCCTGCTTCAGCCAATCAACAAGTGTGAAGACTTTGTATGTTGATCCGACCTGGAAACCACTTGATCCACCATAGGCAAAGTCAGTGTTGTAGTTGACTGACGAGTACTCGGGGTCATCTGTTGCTCCCGCTGCGTACTTCGTGTTCTGCACCATCGAGAGCACACGGCCGGTGCCGGGCTCAACGGTGCTCGCTGCCGCGCCAACCTTGCTGATGGCGGTCGGGTTAGCCGAAACGCGGTCCTTCATCGCCGTCTCCGCAGCGAGCTGCAGGTCAAGGTCAAGCGTGGTGTAGATGTTCAGGCCACCACGACGCAGCGTTGCCGACCGCTCTTCGGCCGTCTCGCCAAAGGCGGGGTTGTTCTTCACAACGTTCTGCACGTAATCGCAGAAGTAGGCGGAGCCACCTGCGGTGTAGCAGCCGGTTGACGGCGCAGTGATGTCCGGCTTGATCTCCGACTCCTTGGCCTTTGTGGCCTCGTCGGCAGTGATCTTGCCTTCCTTGAGCATGTTGTCGATGACGTAGTTGCGACGGTCCTTGGTCTGGGCCCAGTTGTTTTCTTTGGTGTTGGGCTTGCCGTTGGCCACGCCGTCAGGGTTGTCGATACGGAGGGCCGACGGGCTGTTCAGGATTGCGATCAGCGTCGCTGCCTCCTGAATGTTGACGTCCTTGGCGCTCTTGTTGAAGTAGTAGTTTGACGCGGTCTCAACGCCGTAGTTCAGCGAACCGAAGTTGGCGAGGTTGAGGTAGCCAAGCAGGATGTCGTCCTTGCTGTACTGCTTCTCAACGCCGATTGCGTACCGCATCTCTTTGAGCTTGCGAGACATACCGGACTGGCCGTCGGCCGTTGTGGCCTCACTCGAGCACTGCTGCAGTTCTTCCTGCGTCGTTGAGTGCTGCTCACAGTCCTGGACCAGAACGTTCTTGACGTACTGCTGAGTGATGGATGAACCACCCTGCGTGCCGTTGCCAACAACATAGGTGGTGATGATGGCGCGGGTCGTTCCCGCCACGTCAATGCCGCCGTGCTCGTAAAAACGGGGGTCCTCCGTGGACACAGCGGCGTCCTTGAGGTTCTGGGACACATCGTCCCAGGCGACCTCTTGCCGGTTCTGGTCGTAGAAGGAGGCGAGCAGCTGTGTGTCGCCGTTGTCCTTGGTGATGTAGATGTTCGAGCGCTCCATCGGCTGACCGATCTTGAGCACCTCGGGGAGGGAGTTGAAGACACCCATTGCGTTATTGGCCGTCATGCCAGTGACAGCGAGTGCGGGGGTGACAGCGGCGGTGACGAGGAGTCCGGCCGCGGCGCTGAGGCCGATGAAGCCGAGCAGACCACCGGCCGCACCCTGAGCAGTGCGTTTTCCTTGAGGCATAGGATCGAGTTTAGGCACTCTTGCTGAAAATCAACCTCTCGGGACGTGTCCTACAGGTGTCACCGTTGCCGGTGAGCCCGTAATTCCGCTGGAAGTCCACAAAAAAATCTGACTGAAGGAGGTGGCCGTGACTCGCTGGGAGTACGTCACGACCCCGCTCATGATCCACAACACCGCCGCGATCCTCAACAACTGGGGCTCGGACGGCTGGGAACTCGTGCAGATCGTCACGGGGCCAGAGGGCGGTCTTGTTGCCTACCTCAAACGACCTATTGAAGGAGAAGCGTCCTGATGAGTGTGACCACACGTCTTACTGAACTCGGCATCACGCTGCCAGAGGTTGCAGCGCCCGTTGCTGCCTATGTCCCCGCCGTTGTTGACGGTGGGCATGTCTACACCTCTGGCCAGCTTCCCTTTGTCTCTGGCCAGCTCCCTGCAACGGGCAAGGTCGGAGACGGGCACGGTCTGGTTCCCGCGGCCGACGCCAAGGAGTACGCCCGCCTGGCTGTGCTGAACGCGCTTGCTGCCGCGCAGAGCGTGATCGGCTCGCTTGACCGCGTGACTCGCGTGGTGAAGGTCACCGGTTTTGTTGCCTCTGACCCGTCGTTCACCGGCCAGCCCGGCGTCATCAACGGCGCGAGTACGGTGCTCGGC
>JBQELM010000009.1:12396-17816 GCA_052103915.1 Mycetocola sp.
CGTTTTGCCGCTCGACTCGCCCGTTGAGGTTGAGATCGTTTTGGCTGTTGGTCCTGAACGGTCCAACTAGCTCCTGTGCACGCAGATGGGCCCCGGTCGTTCTGGCCGGGGCCCATCCGTGTTTGAAGGCGCTTAGTGCCGCATATGTTCGGTAATTGTTTGCATGACAGCCGTGTCGGCAAGTGAGGTGGTGTCGCCAACGGTTCGTCCCTCAGCGACGTCGCGCAGCAGGCGACGCATGATCTTTCCTGACCGAGTCTTGGGCAACTCATCAACGATGTAGACGTCGCGGGGTCTGGCAATGGCGCCGATGTGTTCGCCCACGTGGTGGCGGAGAACAGCAGCGATGTCTGCGCTTTGGCTGACCTGCTCTTGCTGGCTCGCCTTGATAATCACAAACGCGACAACAGCCTGACCCGTTGCCTCATCGTGTGCACCAATGACCGCGGCCTCAGCCGTGAACGGGTGAGCAACAAGTGCCGACTCGATCTCAGCTGTGGAGAGCCGGTGACCGGACACATTCATCACGTCGTCAACCCGGCCGAGTAGCCACAGGTCGCCGTCCTCGTCACGCCGGGCGCCGTCGCCGGCGAAATAGCGGGCGCCGAACCGTGACCAATAGGTCTCGACAAACCTGTTGTGATCGCCCCAGATGCCACGAAGCATGCTTGGCCACGGCTCCGTGACCACAAGGAGTCCCGACTCACCGCGGGGCAGGGGAGTACCCGCATCATCAACCACGTCGATACTGATTCCTGGAACAGGAACCTGCGCACTTCCCGGCTTGAGAGTTGTGACACCGGGCAGCGCCGACACCATGATGGCGCCGGTCTCTGTTTGCCACCAGGTGTCAACGATCGGTGTGACGTTGTCGCCGATGATCTCGCGGAACCACCGCCAGGCCTCCGGGTTGATTGGCTCTCCAACGCTGCCAAGCAGGCGGAGGCTGCTCAGGTCCCTTGCCTGCGGGATCTCCCTGCCCTGCTTCATGAATGAGCGGACGGCGGTGGGAGCGGTGTAGAAGGTGGTGACACCGTATTTTTCGATGATGTCCCACCAGCGTCCGGGAGTGGGGGCCTCGGGTGTTCCCTCGTAGATGACCTGGGTGGCGCCGTTGGCCAGCGGGCCGTAAACAACGTAGCTGTGCCCCGTGATCCAGCCGATGTCAGCCGTGCACCAGTACACATCGCGATCAGGATGCAGATCAAAAACGTTGCGGTGGGTGAACGCCACCTGGGTCAGGTACCCACCGCTTGTGTGAAGAATTCCCTTGGGCTTTCCCGTTGTTCCTGAGGTGTACAGGATAAAAAGCGGGTTCTCAGCGGGGAAACCTTCCGGCCGGTGATCGGCATCCATGAGCGGAATCTCATCGTGCCACCACAGGTCGCGGCCCGGGGTCCACTCGACCTCATTGTCTCCACGATTGACAACAAGGACATGCTCAACGGTTTTTTGTTCTCCGCGGTCGCCGCGTGCCTCAAGTGCGCGATCAACGGCGGGTTTGAGCGGGGTGACCTTGCCCTTGCGCCAACCGCCGTCAGCGGTAATGACCACCTTTGCCTCGGCGTCATCAAGGCGGGACCTCAAACTGTCCGCACTGAACCCGCCAAAGATCACCGAGTGAATGGCTCCAATGCGGGCGACAGCGAGCATCGAGATGACGGCCTCGGGAATCATCGGGAGGTAAATGGCTACCCGATCGCCACGCCCGACGCCGAGCGAGCTGAGGAGGTTGGCTGCGCGCTTGACCTCTGCGGTCAGTTCCGCGTAGCTGAGACTGCGGCTATCGCCCGGCTCACCCTCCCAGTGCAGCGCAATGCGGTCGCCGTTTCCTGCCTCGACGTGGCGATCCAGGCAGTTGTATGCCACGTTGATTGTTCCGTCGGCGAACCATCGCGCAACGGGTGGGGTGCTCCAGTCGAGGACCTGGCTGAACGGTCTGTGCCAGTGCAACAACTGTTGGGCCTGCTCGGCCCAGAACTCCAGTCTGTTTTCGCTGGCACGGTTGTATAGCTCTGCTCCTGCGACGGCCTGTGCAGTGAAATCTGGGCTGGGGGCGTAGCGGTCGGGCGCGGCTGATGTACTCATGGATTGCTGACGCTCCTTTGCGACGACGGTGTCCATGCCACAACGCTGTGGCTGTTTTGAGCGTACCGCTGTGGGGGTGTTGTGGCGTGCGTTTGAGGCGGGCGTCGGCCGCGTATTTGTTGGGGACAGCAACGTGTCCACCAAAATGGGGACAAATCGGTTGCCGTTTTGTATGCGATTGTCGTATAGTTGTCCTCGGCCGGATTTTTCAAATTCGTGCAGGCAACGCCCCAGAGGATTCCCCCCAATCCTGGCGTTGTCCAGGCGGCATTCATTCCCCCCAATGGATGCCGCCATTTACGTTAACGAACGCTGTTGTCCCTCCTGCACAGTGGACCAGCGGAAGCCACGCTGCACAAACGCGGGCGTAAAGCCATCGCGGTGATGCTGTCGCGCGACGATTGCTGCCATGACCTCAGCACTGGCACATATTCAGTCACGGCAGCGGATTGCCCACGAGATGGGGCCGCTCGCCTGGGTCCTGTTCGATCCAGACATCACCGACGTGTTTTTGGACGACACCGCCGGCATGTGGAGTCACCACCGCGGTGGTGTTCGGCATCGTCACGATGGCTTCTACGCACCGGGTGGTGACCTTCGTGGTTTTGCAATGGCGCTCATCGCAGCGGGCGGTCGCCACCTTGACGTTGCCCACCCCATGGTTGATGTCACCCTGGCCGATGGTATCCGCGTACACGCTGTGCTGGGCGGTTCGGGAGTATCCGGAACATCCGTCAGTATCCGTTTCCCCCGGCTGGATCGGATACCCCTCGGCTCCTTTGGGGGGCTTCGTGCGCACGACGGTGACCTGCTGAGTGCGTCAGAGCTCATTGAGGCCGACATCGCGGCGTACCGTACCCTGCTCGTCTCTGGTGCGACGGGCTCGGGTAAAACAACGCTTCTTGCCGCAGCGCTCGAGGCTATTCCTGGGCGTGAGCGCCTCATCACTCTC
This sequence comes from Mycetocola sp., assembly GCA_052103915.1. Classification (GTDB taxonomy): domain Bacteria; phylum Actinomycetota; class Actinomycetes; order Actinomycetales; family Microbacteriaceae; genus Mycetocola_B. The sequence goes on from JBQELM010000009.1 coordinate 15,437, forward strand.
GAAGACGTCGCTGAACTGCAGATCGACCACCCTCAACATGTGGCTCTGTGTACCCGTCAGCCCAACAGCGAGGGGAAGGGGGCTGTAAATCTCGCGGATCTTCTGGTGCAGGCGCTCAGGATGAGACCCGATCGTCTGGCGATCGGCGAGTGTCGGGGCCCGGAGGTGGTTGACATGCTGATGGCGTTCACCACGGGACATCGTGGCGGGGGAAGTACGATACACGCTCGTTCGATATCAGAGGTTCCTGCCAGGATTAATGCTCTCTGCTCTAGATCCGGGGTCGGACGGGCAGCGGCAGCCGAGCTTGTTGTCGCTGCCATCGATCGTGTGGTCCATGTAGAAGCCGACGCGAACGGTCATCATGTTGTCGGATACGGAGCTCCTCGATTAGCCAGGGATAGCTGGCGCGTTGATCTCCTCGCTGTTGGGGTTGGGGTTGGGCTTGGGGCCCATCCCAATGCTCAGCAGATCCCATCCAGTCTGGGCAATGTTGCGTAAACGGTGGTCGCGTCGCCGGGGCTCGCCTCAGTGCGATGCAGATGCGGCTACCGAAATCAGGTCGATCGCCGCAGCTATGACAGCCGGTGTGCCTGCCGGCGACGTCTGGCGGTGGGCGGCACAGGACCCTCGAGCGTCGTCGGTAGTACGGGCTGTTCGTGACGCTCGGTTCCACGATGTGTCCAGAACTCTCATGTCTGCGGGCACACCGTGGAACTCCGTTGGCGCGGTCTGGGCCGTTGGACAGCAGAGCGGAGCGCCGCTTGCCTCCGCGTTGTCCGAAGTGGCTGAGATCAGAGACAGCACTGATTCGGCCCGCAGGAAGGCACGTGAGGCGCGTGCCGGGCCTCAGCTTTCAGCGCGGATCGTCCTCGCCGCACCCGGGATGGCGCTAATGGTCACTTGGATGATGGGGAGCGCGCCGTTTCGAGTGTTATTCGGTAGCGTTTTGGGCGCCACACTGTGCACACTCGCCATCACGCTATGCCTCATTGCTTGGTTGTGGTCGCGGCGAATATTGCGCTGGGCTGAGCCCTGGGACACGGAGCCAGATTTGCACTGTGTGCTCACCGCTGTCGGCCTGGAGGGCGGCATGGACGGGCGACGAAGCAGGCAACTCGCGTCACAGGAATGCGAGAGAGCGAACATTGACGTCGCAGACGGCGCAGAGCGCTCGCGCGACGTCATGCATCGAGCTGCACTCTTTGGCGCACCGGTGGCTGCGGCACTCAGAGCAGAAGGGAAACACCTGCGTGCCGAGCAGGCGAGCGCTGGGCTGATTCGGGTCGCTGAGCTGCCCGGACGACTCATCTTGCCCCTCGGGCTGTGCATTCTTCCTGCATTTTTTGCGGTTGGAATCGTCCCAGCCGTTCTCAGCGTGGTGAGCAGTAGTTTGTTGCGCTGACTTTGTTTCGTTGTCCTTCACAGGGCCGATAGAGATGTTGACCCTGACAGCTTCAGTGGGCCGACGACGTGCACCGTACAACCGTTCGACAATCGGTCTGAACTCTTCACGATTGGAGCAGCATATGACGATCTATAACTGCCAGCACACCTCGGAGCACGTTCTCCCTTCCGATGGTGTGCTGCCCAGAAATCTGGGCGCAGAGAGCCGCCTGCGCGGACCAGAACGGGGGCCTCGCAGGCAGGCAAGGGCCGTTGATGTGCCGTTGCCCCCATCGGCTACAACGGTTCGAGCTGACCGGTTCGAAGACGGCGGTGCGACGGCGGAGTATGTCATTGCAACAATGGCTGCGGTTGGCTTCGCGGGTCTCCTTGTCGCCATTATGCGAAGTGACGAGGTGAAAGGTATCCTCCTGTCAGTTGTGCGTGATGCGCTGCAGGTTCCACTATGAGGCCAGCTTTTGTGGTGGCGCGTAGTGAGCGCGGCGGCGCAACAGCCGAACTCGGAATCGTTCTTCCCACTGTTGTGCTCCTTATTGCCGTTTTGCTTGGAGTGTCCCGGGTGTCCCTTGATCGAGTTCTGATCGGAAGTACCGCCGTCGACGCGGTCAGGATGAGCGCGCGCGGAGATGAGAAAGGCCAGTCGGCCGTCCTGGCTGCGTCGCTGCCGGGTAGCCGTGCTGAGCAGACGGAACACGAGGGCGGGATTGTGTGTGTGACTGTTGCGGCGCCATCGCGGCTCCTGGGCGACATCAGCGTTCCTGTGACGGCTCGCGCGTGCTCGCTAAGCGAGGAGGGGGAATAACGGTGGTGGTGTCTCGCCATAATCAGACCGGTGAGGGCTCACGTCGTTTCGCCGTGGTCGCTGACCACGGGTCCGTGAGTGTTGTGGTGGTGGGCATGCTCGCCGTGACCGTTGTGATGATGGGGGTGAGTATGACCGCGGGCGTCGCGGTGGCTCAGTTCCATCAATTGG
>JBQELM010000010.1:0-17702 GCA_052103915.1 Mycetocola sp.
GTGACCGGGGCGAGAGTGCTCACGCTCTGACAGGTGAGCAGTCTGAGGATGGAGCATCGGCCGGGCGGTCCGACGGTAAGGGTGCCTCTCAGCCGCGTCGACGTCGCTTCTGGCAACGCCGCAACAAGGGCTGAGGTGTAGCCGGCATAAAGCTAGGGCGGGTGGATTGGTGAGACACCAATCCACCCGCCGTTGTTGTTACATCAGTTGGTGTGTGGTGCCGACGCACCCGCGGACGGGGTCGCCAGCACCACAAGCTGCTGCTGTTTGTTATGCCTGCAGCGCGCTCAGAGCAAAGTCGATTGACCGTGTGAGGGCGCGAACGTCATCTGGCTCAATCGAGGTGAACGTTGCAACTCGGAGCTGGTTGCGTCCGAGCTTTCGGTACGGCTCGGTATCAACAATTCCGTTGTCGCGAAGTGTCTGAGCGAGCGCCTTCGCGTCAACACTGTCATCAAAGTCGATGGTGGCGACAACCTGTGACCGAGCGGACTCATCCGTCACAAACGGCGTAGCGAGTGAGTGCTGTGTTGCCCAGTCGTACAGAACTCCCGAAGACTCGGCTGTCCGCGCGGACGCCCAATCCAGGCCGCCCTGCGCATTGATCCAGTCGATCTGGTCGCGAATCAGGACAAGGGTTGCCAGTGCGGGGGTATTGAGGGTCTGGTTCAAACGGGAATTGCTGATCACGTTTGCCAGGCTCAGGAACTCAGGAATGTACCGACCGCTGGCCGCAATTCGCTCGATGCGTTCAATTGCCGCGGGTGATACGAAAGCAAACCAGAGGCCACCATCCGCACCAAAGTTCTTCTGCGGCGCAAAGTAATACACGTCGGCCTGGCTGGCATCAACGGAGGCTCCACCGGCCGCGCTTGTGGCATCGATCACGGTGAGGGCGCCGTCGTCGCCGCTCACGCGGGTGACAGGAGCCATCACTCCTGTGGATGTCTCATTGTGAGGCCAGGCGTAGACGTCAACGCCGTCAATCGCTTCCGGGAGCGCGAGTGAACCACCGGGAGCGGAGCGAACATCCGGGGCATCAAGCCAGGGTGCCGCCGCGGCGGCGGCGAACTTGCTGCCGAACTCGCCGAAGGTGACGTTCTGTGACCGACGATTGATCAGCGAAAATGCTGCCGAATCCCAAAAAGCGGTTGAGCCGCCGTTACCGAGGATGACCTCGTAGCCGTCGGGCAGAGAGAACAGCGTCGACAGGCCCGTGCGTACATCGCCAACCAGGTTTTTCACCGGTGCCTGGCGGTGACTGGTTCCCAGGAGAGGGGCAGCCGAGAGCAGAGCATCAAGCTGCGCGGGGCGAATCTTTGACGGTCCGCACCCAAAGCGGCCATCGGCGGGCAGGAGTTCTGAGGGAATGACGATCTGCGGCATGACACGATTCTAGTGCGCCGTTTCGGTGTGACCGCCCCGGCCAGCTAGGCTGGGAGCATTGAGTACCGTCCTGGGGAGAAACTCGATGACAGATCTGATTGACACTACTGAGATGTACCTCCGCACCATTCTGGAGCTGGAGGAGGAGAGCATCGTGCCCTTGCGCGCGCGCATCTCCGAGCGACTTGGCCACTCGGGCCCAACGGTTTCGCAGACCGTCGGTCGGATGGAGCGTGACGGCCTCGTTGTGGTTTCTGGTGACCGCCACCTGGAGCTGACCGACGCTGGTCGGCGCAAGGCTGTGCACGTCATGCGCAAGCACCGTCTTGCTGAGCGACTGCTCAGCGACGTGATCGGACTCGAATGGGAGTTTGTTCACGAGGAGGCATGCCGCTGGGAGCACGTGATGAGTGAGCAGGTGGAGCGCAAGCTCATCACCATGCTTGATCACCCGACCGAGTCGCCGTACGGCAACCCGATTCCCGGTCTTGATGAGCTGGGTGACCACCCGGCCGGGTCGTTCTCGGCTGGTGTGACAAACATTGTTCCGCTTGTCCGCGAGTCGGATGCGCCGGTCACGGCAACCATTCGCCGCCTGAGTGAGCCGGTTCAGGTTGAGCCGGAGCTTCTCCTTCAGCTGAAGCAGGCCGGAATCGTGCCCGGGGGAGTTGGCGTTTTTAGCTCAAACGGTTCGTACATTCGGGTTCAGGTTGAAGGTTTTGGCGACGGTCTTGAGCTGCCCGTTGAGGTCGCCGGGCACATTTACGTCGAGACTATTTAGCGGAATAACGCGGATATCGGGGGTGCTCACGGAGGTGGGCGCCCCCGATGCATGTGTGGGCGACGTGTGGCGCGTAACGAAGTATGGATGTCGTCGTGACATTTCCGTGACCTTCGCGTAAGGTGTTACCAGTCCGACGGCTTGAACCCAGCCACAGGACCCCGCCCGAGGCGCTTCGTGCTCGTCTCCTCGGGGGTGACCCATCAACTTTTGTTGTGACGAGGCGACCTCTGTCGCAGGAGCGCGGAGGTATCTGCATTGGTCGAAGGTAACAACGAGTCGAAGAACGACTCACCCGAGTTGAACCCGAACACTCCAGGCGACGTTCTTCCCACTCGTCGTAGTCTGCGGCCACTTGCGCACTCGCGCAGTGTCTCCCGCCCGCACGAGGGAACCGTTGTTGCAACGGCTGCTCCCACCGCTCGTCGTCGCACCGGTACGTCAAAGACCACGCGGCGTCTGCGCTCAACCGCCATTCTTGCTCTGGTCGTTCCGGGTCTTGTTGCCACCGTTGGTCTTCCGGCCGTCGCCGCATTCAACGACACCGATGACAGCAAGCTCAGCGCGTCCGTTGTGCAGACCATCAAGGACTCCGGCGCTCAGACCCTCTCGGTGAAGAGCGATGTTGAGGCTCAGAAGCTTGACGCTGACGAGTACTCGGCAACCACCGTTGAAGAACTGGCTGCTAACCGCGCACAGGAAGAGGCCGAGGCTGCCGCTGAGCGCCGTGCCGAGGTTGCTGCTGAGCAGGAATCCGCGTCAACCGAGTTCGAGTCTGCAGCGGTTCTGGCGTCAGACACAGAGAACACCGTTGCGCTGAACACCGACACCAGCTACCAGAGCCAGATCTTTGCTGAGGCTCTGAAGTACCAGGGCGTCCCGTACGTCTTTGGTGGCGCCACCCCCGCTGGCTTTGACTGCTCTGGTTTTGTTAAGTACGTCTACGCCAAGTTCGGTGTAAACCTGCCGCACTCGTCGACCGCTCAGGGTGCGATGGGAACGACCATCCCGATTTCAGAGGCCGTCCCCGGTGACCTTCTTGTTGCTCCCGGACACATCGGCTTCTACGCCGGTAACGGCCAGATCCTGCACGCATCGCAGCCCGGTGTTCCGCTGCGTATCGGTGGCCTGTACCAGGACTACCACGCAGTGCGCCTGCCGATTGGCTAAAGCAATCTGAACGCTGTATGACGAACGCCGTGATCCCTAGGGATCACGGCGTTCGTGGGTTACAGTGAACGCAAAACGATTGAAAGGCCCCCGCGTCGCATGTCACGAATATCCGCGAGTACCCGATCCAGGGTGCACTCTGGTTGCAGTGGCGTGCGCGAGCATGAGCACATATGCCCCCGTGTGAGGTGGGGTGAGTAGGCGCTGTCCGTTATGGACGGCGCCTTTTTTGTGCCGTGGGGGAGCTGGAACGATCACAAAGTCGAATACCGGGAAGCCGCTTGGCTGTTCGAAGGAGAAATGATCTGATGCGCACTCTTGTGCTGAATGCTGGGTATGAGCCGCTTGCTGTGGTGTCTTTTCGCCGCGCCCTTGTGCTGGTTATGGATGGAAAGGCCGTGGCGATCGAGTCAGACCCGGACGATCCGGTGATCGCCGCCACGGATGCGTACGATCGACCCGTTGTTATTGTGCTGACCAGATATGTGCGGGTCCCGATGGCGAGGCGTATTCCCGTGTCACGTCGTGGTGTGCTGCGTCGTGATGGGCACCGTTGTGGATACTGCGGCCGCCAGGCCGCCACGATCGATCACATTCTTCCGCGTTCGCGGGGTGGCGTTGATAGCTGGGAGAACCTGGTGGCGTGCTGTGCGCGCTGCAACAACGTGAAGGGGGCACGAACCGTCGCTGAGATGAACTGGCACCTGCGGACCACCCCCAAGATGCCGTTTGGGCCCAGCTGGGCTGTGCGGGGTGCAGAGCGGATTCGTCCGGAGTGGGACGCCTACCTTGACCCGATTGTTGCGGCCTAGTCGCCGCGATTGCTGACCATGAATGGGGCTGCCCGGCCCCGCAGCAGGGGCCGGGTGTGGCGGTGGGGCGAGTCCTGGTCAGCAGAACCGGACAACCTCCACTAAACTGAAGGCATCCTGCCTCTGTAGCTCAATGGAAGAGCACCTCCGTCCTAAGGAGTTGGTTGGGGGTTCGAGTCCCTCCAGGGGCACAGAGTTTGTATCTGTGCGTCAGTGCGGTGATGTCACCCGGACTGACGCACATCTCGTCGGCACGCCGTCTGCGACCCGGGTGGCTCAGTGGCGCTGGTCTGTACGTGTGTCCCCGGGGTGACGATCGCCCCGGGGGCACACGAAGAACGGTGTGGTGATTTAGGCGTTACGCGGATTCTGACGCAGCGACAGACTCGTCGGCCTCGGCGTTGCCACCGTTGCGTGGGTGAACACGATCGCCCAGCTGCTCGAGGGTGTACGCGAGCTGGGACTCGGGGGACAGGGTCAGGTCAACGGTGATGGCATTCTCATCGGCCTGAAGGGGTTCAAGCGTGGCGAGCTGCGACGCGAGCAACGAGGTTGGCATGTAGTGCCCCTTGCGGGCAGCCATCCGCGTGGCGATGACCTCGTCGTTTCCGGTGGGGTGCACAAAAACAACACCGTCAGCGGCGAGGATGTCGCGGTAGCTGCGCTTGAGTGACGAGCACGTCACCACGCCCGGTGTGCCCTCCTCCTGGTGCTCATCAATCCAGGTACGGATGCGGTGGAGCCAGGGCAGGCGGTCCTCATCGGTGAGGGGTGTTCCCGCTGCCATTTTGGCCACGTTCTCCGGAGGGTGGACCTCATCGCCCTCGAGGAAATCCCAGGACAGCGAGCGGGCGAGGCCGGTGGCCAGCGTGGACTTTCCGCTGCCGGATACTCCCATGACAATGAGGACGGGGGTGGGGGCGGTGAGGGACATCGGTGTTCCTATTCCTTGTGTGTTGTGTTGAGGGTTAGACAAAAATACTGATGATCAGAACGCCGGCAAGGCCGGTGAGTGAAATGACGCACTCAAGAACGCTCCAGGATTTGAGAGTCTGTCCAATCGTCAGCCCAAAGTATTCCTTGATCAGCCAGAAGCCGGCGTCATTCACGTGCGAGAGGAAGACTGAGCCTGACCCGATTGCGAGCACAAGCAGCGCGAGCATGGGATCGGACAGGTCCGCGGCGAGGGGCTGAAGGATTCCTGCGGCCGTGATTGTCGCAACGGTTGCTGAGCCGGTTGCGACCCTGATCAGTGCAGCGACAAGCCAGGCCAGGACGAGCACCGAGATGGATGAGCCTTCAACAAGCTGAGCGATCACGTCGGCGATGTGGCTGTCAACCAGGACCTGCTTAAATCCGCCACCAGCACCAACGATCAGCAGGATTCCTGCGACAGGGGGAAGTGACGAGCCGACCACGTCGGAGAGTCGGGAGCGGTTGAAGCCGGCGCCACGTCCGAGCAGGGTCAGCCCGGCAATGACGGCTGCGCCAAGGGCGATGATGGGCATGCCAAGAACGTCGAGCGTCGACTTCCACCAGGCGGTCGAGTCCGGCGCAATGACATCAGCCAGAGCTGCGGCGAGCATCAGCCCAACGGGCAGCAGGATGCTGAAGAGTGTGATCGCAAAGCTTGGGCGTCGACGGGGCGCGTCGTCGGCCGCCGCGGGAGCGTCGTCCGTGCTGAACAGTGTGGGAACCGGCACGGACACCCAGCGGGCGATGGGGCCGGCCAGCAGCGGACCAGCCACAATCACGGTTGGAATCGCCACGAGGACACCAAAGCCGAGGGTCAACCCAAGGTTCGCATTCAGCGCCCCGATAGCGGCAAGTGGGCCGGGGTGCGGGGGAACAAGTGCGTGCATGGCGCTCAGGCCAGCGAGTGTCGGGACGGCAACCCGCATGAGGGAGAGACCGGAGCGGCGTGCGACAAGAATGATGATCGGAACAAGGAGGACAAGGCCAACCTCAAAGAACATCGGAAGGCCGATTAGTGCACCAGCCAGTCCCATGAGCCAGGGGAGTGATCTGTTGCTGGCCCGTGCGAGGAATGTGTCAACGATCCGGTCCGCTCCGCCGGTCTCGGCGAGAATCTTGCCGAAGACGGCACCAAGCGCGATCAGGATCCCCACCCCGCCGATGGTTGATCCAAAGCCGCCGGTGAAGCTTGCGATGCTTGTCTCGAGTCCCAGTCCCGCGAGGAAACCTGTGATGATTCCACCGGCCGTGAGGGCAAGGAAGGGGTGAATCTTTGTCCAGGTGATCAGGACGATGATGATCGCCATACCGATGACGGCGGCAAGGATCAGCTGGGTGTTGGTGGTGGCAGCTGATGTGGTGGATCACGGCACAGCAGAACAACCCGCGTCCGGTCTTGGCCGCGAGGGCAGCCTGGAGGGCATCCAGGCATCGTACATAATAAATACGCCTTCGGCATACGTCGTCCGTTAGTGCATTCGGTTTCGACTCCCGTCCGACGTCATGGCTCAGCGTCAGTGCTGTGGTCGCCATAATGGGAGGATGACGCCGGCGCCCCGACGAGACGCACCCACCTCGATCAAGGTGCATGACACGATCCTTGACGTGATCGGCGAACGTATCGTCAGCGGGGGATTGCAGGCGGGCGACCGGATCATCTCTGCTGACTGGGGATCGGAAATGGGCGCGAGTCGCACGGCCATCCGTGAAGCGGTTCGCGTACTTGAATCACTTGGGCTTGTCAGTGTTCGCCGGAAATCCGGAATCACCATCCTGCCCTTTGAGGACTGGAAGGTTTACGCGCCTGAGGTCATCCGGTGGCGGTTGCGCGGTCCAGGACGGCTCGTTCAACTGCACGAGATCAGCGAGTTGCGGGCCTCGGTTGAGCCTGCGGCAGCCCGGCTTGCCGCCACGAGCGCCCACGCGCTGGCCCGGACCGAATTGAGTTCCGCGGTTCTGGCTATGGTTGCGAATGCCGATCAAGCCAACGGCCCCGAGTATCTTGCGGCGGATGTCCAGTTCCACACGACGCTGTTGCGTTCATCGGGCAACTCGATGTTTGCCGGTCTGACCTCTGTGATTGAAGAGGTTCTGGTTGGTCGGACCGAGCAGGAACTCATGCCACAACGAGCTGATGCGACGGCGCTCCGGCTCCACCAGGAGGTTGCCTACGCGGTGATTCGTGGTGATGGTGAGGCGGCAGCTGTGGCGATGACGGCGATCGTTGATGAGGCCGACCATGCGGTGCAGTCTCTGCCGCACTGAGCGAATCCGTTCTGGCTAGTCGGCGGAGGTGGCGTCGGTGTTGAGGTCTGATACCGCGGAGCTCGCCTGGCGAAGGAATCGCAGGATGATTGCGCGCTCGTCGTCGCTGTAGGAGTCAGCGATCGTGCTGATTTGCGTCGCGAGCGGCATGAAGAGCGTTCGTCCGACGGCGTTGGCCGTGGGGGTGGTGCTGAGAGTGACGCGTCGGCCGTCGCCATCATGGCGGTGGCGCTCGGCATGGCCGTTGGAGACGAGGCGATTGATGACCGCGGTTGTTGCGGGCGCGCTCAGGTTGAGCTCGCGACTCAGCGTGCTGGGGGTGGGAGCTTCTTCCCGCGCGGTGGCACCGAGGATGGCTGAAATCGCGTTCAGGTCCGTGGGGTGCATCTGGTTCTGGGTGGCGAGGCGGGAAACGTGTTTTTGCGTTTCAAAAACCAGGTGCCTGAGAGCGAGTGGAATCTCGCGGCTGCCTTCGCTCACTGGTCCTCCTGAACTGACTGCGTGTTGCGCTTTGATTCTATCGAGCAAATATGCTTCCATGATGGAAATACTTTCTGGGAGTTTGTCATGACACAGACCACGCCGGTCACGCGCCGACAGCGCACCACAAAAATCTGGCCACGAGTACTCGGCGGCATCGGAATTGTCCTGCTGTGGGTTGTCCTCGCCGGATTTGGCGGACCAACGTTCGGCAAACTCAGCAGCGTCAGCGACAACGACCCAGCGGCGTTTTTGCCCTCGAGTGCTGAAGCGACGGAAGCGAAAGCGCTTCAGGAGCAGTTCCTGGATAGTGACAGCATTCCAGCCATCATCGTGGTGACCGGCTCGGAGCAGTTCAGCCAGGAACAAACACAGTCCGTCGCATCGTTGACCGACGCCTTTGCCGCCATTGATGGCGTTGAGGGTGAGATTGTTGGCCCGATCCCCGCCGAAGACGGCAAAGCCGCACAGTTTGTTGTTCCGATCGATTCCGACGCAACGCTGAAGACCGTTGTTGCCGAGCTCAGGGGCACACTGGATACCGATCTCACGGCTGGACTGCAGGGATACGTTACTGGCGGTGCCGGGTTCAGTGCCGACCTCTCCGCAGCATTTGCCGGAATCGACGGGATCCTGCTGCTCGTGGCATTGGGCGCGGTTTTTGTGATTCTGCTTGTCGTCTACCGATCGGTTGTGCTCCCGTTTGCTGTCCTTCTGACCAGTGTTTTTGCCCTGTGCGCCGCCATTCTTGTGGTGTACGCGCTCGCCGACAACGGCCTCGTTGCGCTGAACGGGCAGAGCCAGGGCATCCTGTTCATCCTTGTCATTGGCGCCACAACTGACTACGCGCTGCTCTTTGTGTCCCGGTTTAGGGAAGAGATGGCAACGGGGCACAACCGAAACACCGCGGTCATGCGCGCGTGGAAGGGATCGGTTGAACCGATTGTGGCGTCAGGTGCAACCGTTGCGGTTGCGCTGCTCTGCCTGCTGTTCTCCGATCTGTCCTCCAACAGGGCGCTTGGCCCGATCGGCGCGGCCGGAATCATCTGCGCTGTGCTTGCGGCGTTGACGTTCCTCCCCGCCGTGATGTTCCTGCTCGGACGCGTTGCGTTCTGGCCGTTTGCGCCAAAACCGAGTGCAGAACACACCACCGAGCAGATTGTGACGGGGCTGGAGGGGCAGCGCGGAATCTGGCGCCGAGTCAGCACGGTGGTTTCCGCACGACCCAGGACCACCTGGATCGTGTCGGTCCTGATCCTCCTTGTGGCGTGTGTTGGCCTTGGCCAGCTGCGTGCGGACGGGGTGCCGCAGAGCGAGCTTGTCCTTGGCCAGTCTGACGCCGTTGACGGAGAGAAAGCGCTCGCCGAACACTTTGACGCGGGTGCCGGAAGCCCGGTCTACATTGTGGTTCCGCACGCGCAACTGGACGAGGTCACATCCGTGGTCGCCGACCAGCCGGATATTGCCAGTGTGACGCCGCTCGGTGACGGCGGAGCTCCTGCCGTCGGCGGAACCCCCGTTCAGATCATCAATGACCGGGTGCTGCTGTCAGCGACGCTTGCCGTTGAGCCCGATTCCGAGCGCGCAGAGGCGCAGATTTCTGAGCTCAGGACGGCTGTCCACGCGGTCAACGCTGACACTCTTGTTGGAGGATCAACCGCCATTGCGCTTGATACCAACACCACGGCTCAGTCTGACCTGGTCAAGATCATCCCCATCGTTCTGATCGTGATTCTGCTCATCCTGATGCTTCTTCTCAGGGCAGTTGTTGCCCCTCTGCTGCTGATGGGGACGGTCGTGTTGTCGTACGCGGCGACGATGGGCGTGTCGGCGATCGTCTTCAACCACCTGTTTGGCTTTAGCGGGGCAGACGCCACGGTTCCCCTGTTTGGGTTTGTGTTCCTTGTTGCCCTCGGCGTTGACTACAACATCTTCTTGATGACACGGGTCAGGGAAGAGTCTGCTCTGCACGGAACCCGACCGGGGATCCTCCGCGGACTGTCCATTACCGGTGGTGTGATTACCTCCGCTGGTGTGGTTCTGGCGGCGACATTCGCGGCGCTGAGCGTGATCCCGATCATGTTCCTCGTGCAGTTGTCGTTCATCGTTGCCTTTGGCGTCCTGCTTGACACGATCCTGGTGCGCTCGCTCCTTGTGCCCGCGCTGGGCTATGACCTCGGTCGTGTGATCTGGTGGCCATCGCGACTCAGCAGACAGCCGCAGATCGATCGGCGGCTGCGCTAAGCCGTCCATGGTGCGGGGCCACCACACGGCCTTGCAGCACACCGTGCCCCACCGCGTTCTGAACGTCGGTGGGGCACGGTGCATCTCAGCCGAGCGGTGGATACGGGATGGTCCCGATGCACGACGACGGGCCAACCGTCGGCTTTTTACGCTCAAGACATGTCACAACCCTCACACGCCGTCGCCCGCGTAGAACAGCTCAGCAAGCACTACGGTCACGCCGACGCCCGCGTCACAGCACTCGATAACGTCTCACTCTCTTTCGCCGCCGGACAGTTCACCGCTGTCATGGGTCCAAGCGGGTCAGGGAAATCAACTCTGATGCACATTGCAGCGGGCCTTGACTCTGCGAGTTCTGGGCGCGCCTGGATCGGGTCAACCGAGATCACCGGGCTGGATGACGCAGAGCTCACCGTTCTGCGCCGGCGGGAGGTCGGCTTTATCTTCCAGAGCTTTAACCTGGTTCCGACGCTGGACGTCCGGGCCAACATCCTGCTCCCGTTTGATCTGGATGGACGGACGCCCACAGCGGCGGAGAACGCCTGGATCACGGAACTGATCCAGCGACTGGGACTGAGGGAACGCACCGCACACCGCCCCCATGAACTGAGCGGAGGGCAGAAGCAGCGGGTAGCGATCGCCCGGGCACTTGCCACCCGACCGACCCTCGTTTTTGCCGATGAACCAACAGGGGCACTTGATTCACGCACCAGCCGTGACGTGTTGGCGCTGCTGCGTGATGCGAGCCGCGACTTTGGTCAATCGATTGCGATGGTCACACACGATCCCGTTGCCGCCGCGCACGCTGATCGGGTGCTTTTCCTTGCGGACGGCAAGCTGGTGAAAGACAGCGGACCCGCCAGCGCCGCTGAGCTGAGTCAGATCGTCCTCAACCTGGAATCGCACTCATGAGCGCCGGGACCCTTGCCCGCTCCGAGCTCAGGCAGCGGCCGACACAGCACGTCCCGAGTCTGATCGTCACGGCCCTCGGCGCCGCATTTGGTGCCGCTCTGCTGTCGTTCAGCGACATGATCTCGCGTTATGCGGAGACGACGATGTACGGCGGAAGCGACGGACTGGCTGCGACGCTGACCGTCCTGTCGATACTTTTCCTCGGAATCGCTGTTTTTGTTGCCGGCATCGTGACAACAAACACGTTCAGCACCATCATTGCCGGACGGGTTCACCAGATTGCGCTGACCAGGGTTATCGGTGCATCTGCGTCAAGCCTTCGCCGTTCCGTGGCCATTGAGGGGCTCATCGTTGGCGCGATCGGATCAGTGGGTGGAGTTCTGATCGGTTACGGGGCGAGCTACCTCATCGCGGTGATCGTCAGGGGAAACGGTGTTGAGCTGCCCTATCCCGAACTGATTACAGCAACGCTTCTTGTGCCGCTCATCGCCAGCTTTGTCACCACGTGGTTGGCATCGTGGCTGGGCGGAGCGCGAGTCCTCGGAGTGTCACCCATGCAGGCGCTGGGCAATGCCGAGGAACTGGGCTACGACGCCGTGTCGCGACGCCCTGTCCGACGTGTTCTCTCGATTCTCGCCGTCATCTTTGGCGGTGCGGGTATGGCCGGAGGAGTGGTCATGGGGCTGGCAGGACCTGAGGGTGTGCTTGTTGCATTCGCCGGTGGCGTGCTGAGCTTTATCGGTCTGATCGGCCTCTCAACCTGGTTCATGCCGCCCGCGCTTCGCCTCATCGGTCTCCTGTTTGGCCGCGGTGCCGCGGCGAGACTGGGATCGGCCAACGCCATGAGACACCCGGAGCGTAGCGCCAGGTCAACCATCGGGATCGTGATCGGCATCACACTCATCACGACGTTCATCGTGGCGGCGTCCACCGTTCAAACCGCGCTCTATTCCTACACGGAGGGCATCGATGAGGCGTACCGTCAGGAGTCGGAGCAGCTCATCACCAACGTGATGATGATCTTCGCGGGACTCATCGGATTTGCCGTCGTTATCGCACTGGTTGGACTGGTCAACACGCTGACACTCAGTGTGCTTCAGCGGCGTCGAGAGATCGGTTTGCTCCGTGCCGTTGGGTTCACCCGCTCACAGGTGCGCACAATGATCCTGGCCGAGAGCGCTCAGAGTTCCGCGGCTGCCGCGGTCGTTGGTGTGGTCCTGGGGATCGTGTACGGCTGGGCTGGGGCACAGTCTCTTCTTGGCACACAGCTGGGGGCAATTCATGGTCCAACGGTTCCGGCTGCATTCATCATCATTGTGATTGTCGCGACGGCAGCGGTTGCGTTGCTTGCGTCGCTGCTTCCCGCCCGGAGAGCCACGGCGGTGACACCGGTCGCGGCACTCGCCGTTGACTGAGTGGCCCGCAGCCTGGGGATGACACCGGGGCTGTGGAGAGCCGATTCACCTCCCGTGAACAGCTCGTGAGTGCGCGGATTCTTTCCGGCCGGGGGCATCCCCGGCCGGAAAAGCCGTCTTATCCCGGCTTGTCTCCAGGAAAAACGTGTGGATCGGCATAGGCTTGCGCTGTGTGGCCTCTCGATCGAAAGCAGGAACAGCGTCCCGAAACCAGCGCTGACCCCTCGCTTCGCCCTGCGCCGGAGACCGCAGACGACACAGGGAGTGCGCAGATGAGTGAGACATCACCGGCCACCGACGCCGCAGACGTCACCAGGTCAAAGTGGCGTGCAGAGCTCTCCGTTGCCGGCGGGCGCTCGCCGCTTCTTCACTTTGTTGATGCCGCCGGAACACACATCGAGCTCAGCACAACCCACCCCGGGGGTCTGCCACAGTTCATCATGGGCCGTTCGACCCTGCTGTCCAGTCTGATCAGGGACGAACTTGCCCTCCGCCGTGCCCGTGTTGCCGCGGAACGGATCACGGACAAGGGCATCGAGATGCGCACTGTTCGCGGTGTTGAAGCCATCCACCTGGCGGTCGGGCTTGCTACCTGGCGAATCGACGATGTTGAGTACGAGGCGCCCGTTCTGCTTCGTCCGCTTGCGATCCGGCGCTACGGCCGGGACTTTGAGCTCAAGCTTCGCGGAAACACCATTCTCAACCCCGAACTTTCCCGCATCATGCGCGAACAGTTCGGAATCACCCTCGACACCGCGGCGTTTGAAGAACTCGCCGTCACAACGGGGGACTTTAAACCTCAGCCCGTCATCGACCGCCTCCGCAGCGTGACCACCCACATCGAGTCCTTTGCTGTTCATCCGCGGCTTGTTGTGTCCTCGTTTGCGGATGTTGGCTCAGCCATGGTCCGTGACCTGGATAACCTCGATCACCCGATTCTGAATGCGCTTGCCGGTGATGAATATGCTCAGCGCACGGTCTCCGGTATGTTCTCTCCGGTTGACGCGGTGGGGCAGGATGAGCGTCCCCCCGCAACGGACACCCTTCTTCTTGACGCTGACACAGAACAAGAGAATGTCATCGCCCAGATTGAGGCGGGACAGTCGATTGTTGTGACCAGCCTGCCGGGTACGGGCGGAACCCAGACCGTTGTGAACGCACTCGGCGCGCTTGTGGCACAGCACAAACGTGTCCTGGTCGTCAGCGCTCGTCGCGCCACCCTCGACGGTATTCGGCACCGTCTGGAACGCGTGGGCGTTCCCGGAATGGCTGGCCAGTCACTGACTCTTCGGCGGGAACTGATCCAGGCGATCACCCGCAACGAGAAAGCTCAGGCACCACGGACCGCTGACATCGACGATGCGCTTGTCCGGCTGCGTCGTGTGCTGCTTGACTACCGGACCTCGTTGCAGAGTGTGAACCCTCGCTACGGAGTATCCGTTATCAACGCCATGGAAGCGCTGACCCGACTGGGCGCACTGCCCGAGCCTCCGCTGACGACCGCGCGGTTGAGCTCGGACGCACTCGCCGCGCTGTCAACTCAGCGGGAAGACTCCGCCGCAAAGCTGGCCGCTGCGGCCGCTCTTGGCGAGTTCCAATACGGCCCGGGTGACTCGCCCTGGTACGGTGCCGACTTTGACACGACCGAGCAGGCTCAGGACGCCCACGCCCTCGCCAAGAAGCTGAACAGCGTTGAGCTGCCGCGGTTCCTTGAGCGCGGCTACGAGCTGATCGGCCAGACCCGGATGCGGCCGTTTGAGTCAATCGATGAGCTGGGCGTGTATCTCCGGCTGCTGCTTGACATCAGGGACACACTTGACCGGTTCCTCCCCGCCGTTTTTGACCGGCCACTTGGCGAGCTGATCGCAGCGACAAGCAACCGCCGTGACGCGCAGGGGATGTCGAGTGCCAACCGGCGGCGACTCCGCAAGCTGGCCCGCGAGTACGTCAGGCCGGGTGTGCATGTTGGTGATCTCAACGAGTCGCTTCGCAAGATCCAGCAGCAGCGCACCTACTGGCAGCGGTACGTTTCGGCCGGTGTTGCCCCGGCCGTTCCACTCGGAATCAACGATGTCCAGGTCGCGTTCCAGAAGGTCGCCGCCGATCTGGCAGCGCTTGATCGCCCGCTGGGTCGCAGCCGTGACGAGTCGCTGACCTCACTGCCGGTGAACGAGCTTGTTCGGGTGATGTCGGGTCTTGCCGCCGACTCGACCGTGATGGACAACCTGCAGGAGCGCACGGCACTCATCGCTGAACTGCGCTCGCGTGGCCTTGAGCCACTGATCAATGACCTGTCGATCAGGCACGTTCCTGAGCGTCGCGTCGCCAGCGAGCTTGAACTCGCCTGGTGGCAGTCGGTGCTTGAGACCATGCTGGCCGAGGACAAGGCGCTCCTTGGGGCGAACACCTCCGTCATTGACCGGCTTGAGTCCGACTTCCGACTGGTGGACGACGCGCATGCTGCGGCGTCGGGCGGGATTCTTGCCTCGGCGCTGGCCGACTCCTGGAAGGTCGGACTTGTTGACTGGCCGGAGGAGGCTCAGGCACTTAAACAGCTGCTCCGTGGTGATCGCATCACCGCTGAGACGGTGCACCGTGCGGCGCCACATCTGTTCCGGACGCTGTCCCCGGTATGGATGAGCTCGCCGTATGAGGTCGCCCAGCTGCCAGAAGACATCACCTTCGACACGGTCATCCTTGTTGATGCCGGCGCCACCACCCTTGCAGAGAATGCCGGGGCCATCCGGCGGGCTCGGCAGGTTGTTGCTGTCGGTGACCCCGTCACACAGAGCCCCACGCCGTTCAGAACAGCCATCGGCACCACCCCTGAGCCGCCGCTGCGTGCCGAGCACGCCCAGGCGCTGCACGACCGGTCGGCCATCACCCAGCTGGCATCGCTGCTTCCGTCGCTGACCTTGACCCACAGTTATCGGGCCGGTGGCGAGGACCTGGCTGAGCTGGTCAACCACCGCTTCTACGGCGGCGAGATCGAGTCGCTGCCCTGGGCCGGCTCGTTCCTTGGCCACGGCAGCCTGACCATCGACTACGTTCCGAACGGCCACGGCATGCCTGATGCCGAGACCGGTGGCGTGGAGAGCGTTGATGCCGAGGTTGAGCGGGTGGTGAACCTGGTTCTTGAGCACGCTGAAACCCGTCCGCGTGAGTCTCTCATGGTCGTCACCGCGAGCAACAAGCACGCCACTCGTGTCCAGCAAGCGGTTCTTGCTGCGTTTTCGACCCACTCAGAGCTTGCCGGCTTCCTGCTGCGCGAGCGTGCCGAGCCGTTTGGGGTGTACACCCTGGAGCAGTCGGTTGCGGAGAGCCGTGATCGGGTGATCTTCTCGCTTGGCTACGGTGTTACGCCGCACGGCCGGGTGCTGTCCAACTTTGGTGCACTCGCCGAGCCGGGCGGGGACCGTCTGCTCGCTGTGGGCATGACCCGTGCGCGTCGGTCGATGCGAATTGTGTCCTGCATCAGGCCGGATGACTTTGAGGAGGGGCGCATTCAGCACGGTGTCGCCGCTCTTGCGCAGATCCTTGCGCAGTCTGAGCCACACGAGCCGGCACCGGCAAACACCGACGATGCCGCTCCCATGATGGTTGACCTGGCCGAGCGCCTGTACACCAGGGGATTGCAGGTTGAGGTTGGCTACCGAGGAAAGATCGCTCTGGTTGTGGCCAACGAGGACACGGCCGTTGCGGTCGAGTCTGATGGAGAGGTCGCCTCAGACACCCTGCGTGAATCACTGCGGCTGCGTCCGGGTGTGCTCCGCCGACTGGGCTGGCACTACCTCCGGGTGCACAGCTTTGATCTTTTCAGCGATCCGGATGCTGTTGCCGATCGGGTTCTTGAGATCCTGAACCCGGCACCGGTTGTGGATCGTGCGCCGGTGACGGAGCCAATCGCCATCATCCCCGCGGCGGCGGACACGGTTGAGGCCGGCGAGGTCGATGATCCTGATGCGAACGGTGCTGGTACCGACACGGAGCAGCCTGTGACCGCTTCCGACGTTGTTGAAGCGCTGGAGGTCATCGAGGAAACCGCGGCGTTTGACCTCGCGATTGGTGAGGACAGCGCGGATGATGAGTCGTCACCGTTGATCATTGGCACCTCTGACGATGCTTCGCTCAGCGTGGATGCCGTGGATGCCGTGGATGGCTCTGACGAGGTCCCTGCTGACGACTCGCGGCACACCGACCCTGGTGCCCGCGGTGAGCGCTGACAACCCGTCGGCTGACGATCGCGAGGATGTGGGGCAAGCTCCGGGAACCAGGCAGCGCCTGACCCGTATTGGTTCGCGTCGCGCCCGTCTTGAGCCCGTGCCCGGAACCGACCCACACCCGGAGGAACCACGGCGCAGGGACAGCCCGGCGAACGATCCGCGGCGACGAAGTGCCGCGGACGAGCAGTACCTGCGTGACCTTCCGCCACACTGGTCCTGACCGGTTCCGCGTGCGGGCCTACCGTGGCCGCGCGACGGGTGCGCAGAGGCGAGCCGCTCTCCGCCGTCACCATGCACGTGCTGGTCACGTCCGGCCGACACGACCGTCACAGACAGAAGAACCGCCGCCGGGATATCCCTGGCGGCGGCTCGATTCTGTGACGGTGAGACTGCTAATGGCGCGGTTCGCGCTTTTCGCCCTCTGATGACAGCAGGTCACGGATCTGGCTGAGCAGCTCGATCTCGGTCGGCTCGGCAACCTCTTCTGTTGCGCCGGCGGCTGCGGCCTTTTTGCGGTCCGCGGCCTCTTTCAACTTGTTCAGCGGAAGAACAATGCAGAAGTAGATGACGGCGGCAACCAGAATGAACTGGATGATGGCGGCCAAAACAGCGCCAAACTTCAGCACGGCCTCACCCGCGGGCAACGCGATTTTGACGTCAAACGCGTTGGTCAGATCGTCCGCGTTGAACAGTGCACCGATCAGCGGGTTAAACACCCCGTCAACCAGTGAGTTCACCAGTCCGGTGAACGCTGTGCCGACGACAACCGCGACGGCCAACTCAACCACGTTTCCGCGGAGAATGAACTCCTTGAATCCATTAAGCATGGCTATTCCCTCCTGTGGCCACGGTTGACCACCCCACAACGACGATACTGATCAGCTTCCGCTTGATCCGGACGACCCACCGGACGATGAGCGGGAATCGGTGCGATAAAAACCTGAGCCGTTGAAGGTCACGCCAACGGTTCCGTAAACCTTGCGAAGGGCGCCGCCGCAGCTGGGGCACTCGGTGTGGGCGGCGTCAGAAAACGACTGGT
>JBQELM010000011.1:0-17371 GCA_052103915.1 Mycetocola sp.
TGGCGCCGAAATACCGACCCGGAGTCGGATGCACCCAGCGACGGCATCTGGCAACGCGTCCCACAGCAGGTGCGCCTGGGACGTAGCACTTCCACCCCCAACGGAGACGCATGACCGAGCTGTCCGCCGCGATCCCACCACTGAGTGAGTTCATCCAGGCACAGGAAACGGTGGGAAAAATTGTTCAGGAGACGCCGATTGAGTCGTCGCGGTACCTGGCAGAGGTTCTTGGCTCACCTGTGTACCTCAAGTGCGAGAACCTGCAGCGCACCGGGTCGTACAAGATTCGCGGAGCGTACAACCGGCTGGCTCAGCTGACCGAGGAGGAACGGGCCAGGGGAGTTGTCGCCGCATCCGCGGGAAACCACGCGCAGGGTGTGGCCTTCGCCGCTCGAGAACTTGGCATCGCCGCGACGATTTTTATGCCGGTTGGTGTTCCGCTTCCCAAACTTCAGGCCACCCGAAACTACGGTGCCACCGTGGTTCTTGGCGGCCAGACCGTTGAGGAGCCGCTGCGCGCTGCCGCCGAGTACGCAGAAAAGACCGGTGCTCTGCTCATCCCTCCGTTTGACCACCACGATGTGATTGTTGGTCAGGGAACGCTCGGCCTTGAGATCTACGACGCGATTCCGGAGCTGGACACCATCATCGTGCCCATCGGTGGCGGCGGGCTGATCTCCGGTGTGGCTTCCGCGGCAATTCAGCGCGCGCGGGTGGACGGCCGTGAGCTGAAGGTCATTGGCGTGCAGTCGGCGAACGCGGCCGCCTACCCGCCGTCCCTGCTGGCCGGTGAGCCAACAACCATCAGCACGAGCCCGACCATCGCGGACGGTATTGCCGTTGCGCGTCCGGGCACAAGCAACTTTGAGATCATCGCCGAACTGGTTGACGAGGTTGTGACCGTCACAGAGGACGACATTGCCAAGGCGCTCCTTGTCCTTCTCGAGCGGGCAAAGCTTGTTGTTGAACCGGCGGGTGCGGTTGGTGTTGCTGCCATTCTGGAGGGCAAGGTTCGTGCCACGGGGACAACGGCGGTCATTCTGTCCGGCGGAAACATCGACCCGCTGCTGATGCAGCGTGTGGTGAGCCATGGACTCGCCGCATCCGACCGCTACCTCACTCTGCGTATTCCGCTGCCCGACCTGCCCGGTCAGCTGGCCCGGACGTCTGAACTGGTCGCTCAGGCCAACGCTAACGTCATTGAGGTGCTGCACACGCGCCACGGTCCGGGAATGCGAATCGACGAGGTTGTGCTTGAGCTCAGCATTGAGACCCGTGGTCCCGACCACAGGGCACTCGTTGTTGAGACCCTGCGCCAAGCCGGATACAACCCCGAGATCATCGGAGCGTAATCGCGCCCGGAGCGCGATCACTTGAGCACAGTTCGCACAAAAACACTGATGGGCGGCCCGATTGGGCCGCCCATCAGTGTGTGCTGTGACGCCGGTGTTCTCAGCGCACCGTCCGCGGGGTCTTACTGACCTGCGTAGGTTTCGACCTTCTGGATCGTGACGGTGATCTGCTTGCCGTTGGGGGCTTCGTAGCTGGTGCTTGCGCCGGTTTCCAGGCCAAGGATCGCCGCGCCGAGGGGGCTGGCCTCACTGTAGACACGAAGCGAGGAGTTGCCGCCGATCTCGCGGTTGCCCAGCAGGAATGTCTCAACGCCGCCGGCGATGTCAGCGGTCACGACCGTGCCGGACTGAACCGTTCCGTCGCTCTCCGGTGCCTCACCAACAACAGCGTCGCGGAGCATCTGCGTCAGCGTGCGAATGCGTGCCTCCTGCTTGCCCTGCTCGTCTTTGGCGGCGTGGTAGCCGCCGTTCTCCTTGAGGTCGCCCTCTTCGCGTGCCGCCTCGATGCGCTTGGCAATGTCCTCGCGACCGGTGGTCGACAGGGTCTCGAGTTCGGCAGCGAGCCGATCGTAGGCATCCTGGGTGAGGAAGCTCCCCGGGGCGTTGTCAGCCATTTCAGACTCCTTACAAGAATTGACGCCCCGACGAGTCGCCGGGGCGTAGACCGCAGAATGCGGAATGGATATCAGACGATCCTACGGGAGCCAGCAACGGTAGATCAATCCTGTGTTCGCCTCCTGTGTGGTGCGAACGGTCTCGCTGAGCCCCCGCGTCCACTGGTCTGAGGCAGGAACCTGCACGGTCTTCCAGCCGATCACACCGAAGCTGTCGTCGAGCGCCTGGACAACGCAGGTTGTCTCCGTTCCGGGCGCAACGGTCAGCGAATAGCGCACCTCAACACTGCGTGCGTCATTCACGGTATATCCCCGGTCAGCGGTTTCAATGGACGAACCGGGGGAGTCTGCGCTCACCCAGATCACCCACACGATCGCCACAAGGAGCGCAAACGCGCCGATCGAGCCGAGCACAATCTTCTCTCGACGTTTGCTGCCACCGGTGCGTCCGTAGCGCTGGCTGATCGCCGGAGCCGCATCGTCAAGCTGCCGGTCCTGATCCTTGAACGCCATCGCGCCGAACTCCTCCTGCTGAACGAATAAACTGGGTGGGAGCACAGCCCCGCCCCTCCAGGATATGACCTGGACCTGAACAAGGAGAATCACGTGAGCCTGCGCCTGATGACCGTGCACGCCCACCCCGACGACGAATCGAGCAAGGGCGCGGCGACGCTGGCGTTCTATCGGTCCCGTGGGGTCGAAGTCATGGTGGTCAGCTGCACCGGAGGCGAACGCGGTGACATCCTCAACGCTGCGGTGGAGGAACTGCCGCTGGCCTCGCGCGACCTGGCCGGTTTGCGGCGCAACGAGATGGCAGAGGCCAAGCGCATTCTTGATGTTCAGCACCGCTGGTTGGGATACAGGGACTCGGGCATGGCAAATGAGGACGGTTCCGTTCCGCCCGCATCGTTTGCGGATGTTCCGGTTGAGATCTCCGTCCAGCCGTTGCTTCAACTGGTCCGTCGTTTTCGCCCGCACGTTCTGATCAGCTACGACGAGAACGGCGGCTACCCCCACCCGGACCACATCCGGTCGCATGACATCTCTGTTCGGGCCCGTGAGCTGTCCGGCACGGATGCGTACCCGGAGCTGGGCGAACCGTGGCAGATCCAGAAGCACTACTACGATCGCGTTTTCACCGGCGATCGCTTCAGCGCGATCGTGACCGCGATGCTTGAGGAGCAGCCGGACTCACCGCACCGAGCCGATTGGGAGGCGATGCTTGAGCGGTTTGCTGATCGGGGCGACACAGCCCAGGCATTAACCCGGGTTCCCGTTGGCGAGTTTTTTGAGGTGAGGGATAACGCCCTGCGCGCGCATGCCTCCCAGGTGTCGCCCGAGAGCTCGTTCTTCTTCTGGCCCAATGATCTGCAACGGCGGGTCTGGCCGAGTGAAGACTACGAGCTGGTCTTTTCAACCGTTCCGGACGCACCCGTTGGCGTCCAGGAAACCGACCTTTTTCACGGAATTGAGGACTCACAGGAATGATCTCCACCACGCTTGACACCCCCGAACTGGTTGTGGTCGCGTCAACGGCCGTCCCGACCCCGGTGCCAACCGTTGACCCGAAGGACGTCACCCCCGGGCCCGTTGGATTCGCCGCGATCTTCATCGTTGCGGTTCTGGCCATCCTGCTCATCGTTGACATGGCGCGCCGGGTTCGCCGGGTGGAGTACCGCAACCGGGTCAGTGAGGACCGCGCTGCCGCGTCGTCTCCCGCCGATGCGTCGTCACCTACTGCGGGGTCGTCGGCTCCCCAGGCATCGGAGTCCACCGATGAGAGCGGTACGGACAACAACACGGATGGCCCGGTTAGCCGCTAGCGGCTAACTACCGTCTCCCGCCGCCACGGCCACCGTCGGCTTCGTCTGAGCTAGCCGACGGGCGGGGCAATCGCCAGAAGCAGCACGGCTGTCCAGTGGCAAAGAAACGCCAGCACCGTGCAGCTGTGGAAGATTTCGTGGAACCCAAAAACGCCGGGAACGGGGTTCGGCTTTTTGAGACCGTAGATCACAGCTCCGACGCTGTACAGCAGCCCGCCGACAACGACCAGGATCATACTCGCGGCGTTTGCGGCGACGATGTCACCCAGGTACATGACGGCGGCCCAACCGAGCGCCAGGTAGAGCGGAACGTACAGCCACCGCGGCGCGTTGATCCAGAACACTCGGAAGCCGATGCCAAGCAGGGCCCCTGACCAGACCAGGAGCAGCAGCAGTCGGCCCTTCTCGGGAGGGAGAGCAAGCACCGCGATGGGGGTGTAGGTTCCGGCGATCAGCAGGAAGATGTTGGCGTGGTCCAGGCGCTTGAGCGCCACCTTCATCCGGGGACCCCAGTTGAACCGGTGGTACAGGGCCGAGTTGCCAAAAAGCAGCAGCGAGGTGAGGACAAAAACAGCGGACGACCAGCGGGCGGCCGAGCCATCAGCCAGGGCGATGAGAACAATTCCGGCGGCCAGCGCAACGGGGAACGTCGCCGCGTGGATCCAGCCCCGCCAGCTGGGTTTGATCTCAGACGGGTGCGCGGGGGCGGCATCAACGAGGGGAATGTTCGGCAGATCAACGCCCTGAGCGTCGTCCGCCGCAACGGCGGCATCAGCGTCCATCGATGACGGTGCGTGTGCGTGTTCGTTCGGGGCTGACGACGGTGTGTTCTCGCCCTGTGGGTGCCGGCGGTTGTGCTCGGGAGAAGCCATAATGCCAGTCTAGAACCGTGCCCATTCTGGGGGAGGAACCCCATCGCAATCAGCGGAAGCACCCAGGTGATGCACTAACGTAGCCCTGTGGCAGCGTCTTACGGTTCCCCGGCTTTCGGCTGGATGTACGGTCTCTACCAGAAGAGCCTTCGGCGGGGTCTCACCCCCGACGTCATTCCGCACCATGTCGCCATGATCATTGACGGCAACCGGCGCTGGGCCAAACAGCTTGGCCTGGCCAGCGCGGCAGACGGGCATCGCGCGGGCGCGGCCAAGGTCACCGAGTTCCTGGAGTGGTGTGACGATCTGGGCGTTGAGGTTGTCACCCTGTATCTGCTCTCCAGCGACAACCTGACCAACAGGGATTCAGAGGAACTGCAGGACCTGATCGAGATTATTGCCGATCTGGCGGAGAAGATTTCCACGCACCGCAACTGGCAGGTGAAGCATGTGGGATCAACCGCCCGACTGCCCGAGCGCCTCATCGACGCCCTGCACAGTGCCGAAACGGTGAGCGCAGGAGCGCCGGGGCTGCACGTGAACCTGGCTGTTGGCTACGGCGGTCGAACCGAGATCGTTGACGCGATCCGCAGCATTGTGGCCGCACACGGCGCGACCGGCGGAACCATCAACTCGCTCGCGGATGAGCTGACGCCCGAACTCATTGGTGAGCACCTGTACACCAGCGGTCAGCCGGACCCCGATCTTGTGATCCGCACCTCGGGCGAGCAGCGGCTCAGCGACTTTATGCTCTGGCAGAGCGCACACAGCGAGTTCTACTTTGTTGAGGCGCTTGGGCCTGACCTGCGGCAGGTTGACTTCCTGCGGGCGCTTCGCGACTACGCCGGGCGACAGCGTCGATTCGGCGGTTAGACATCGACAGCGCGGCGATGCGGCGGCCAGGCACTGTTAACTCAACCGTCACATCCCACCGGCGTGTTGCTCTGTCCGCCGGTACCGTGACTGCCTAGTCTCAGCTGTATCGGGCACCGCGCCCGATCGGGACGGCCACATCCGTTCACCTGGTACAGATCTCTGGCCGGCTCGACGACGAACCGGGCGTCACGCCCGGGGGGCGGAGTGAGTGTGACCATCACGGATCCGGTACTCGCCACTGTGGCAGACCAGTCGTCACGTCTGAACGGAACCGCGCAGCAGAAGACGCGCGTGTACGTTCTGGACACCTCGGTTCTTTTGGCCGACCCGCAGGCAATCCTGCGGTTCGCCGAACACGAGGTTGTTCTCCCCGTTGTTGTTCTCAGTGAGTTGGAGAAGAAGCGGCACGACCCTGAACTGGGCTATTTTGCTCGCAGGGCGCTTCGCCTCCTTGACGATCTGAGGGTTCAGCACGGTCGGCTTGACCGGCCGATCCCGGTTGGTTCAGACGGGGGCCTGCTGCGGATCGAGCTGGAGGAGCCCGATCAGCGTGCTGTTCCCGCCGGTCTCAGGGGTGCAGACAATGACGCTCGTATTCTCGCCACTGCAGCCTCCTTTGCCGCCGCGGGCTCTGACGTCTGTGTGGTGAGCAAGGACCTGCCGATGCGGGTCAAGGCCGCCTCACTGGGGCTTCAGGCCGACGAGTACCGGGCGGAGCAGGCGCCTGACTCCGGGTGGACGGGCCTGGCAGAGATCGCCCTCAGCGCGTCCGACATGACGGACCTCTACGACAGTGAGGTCGCGTTGTCCGACGATGTTGCTGAGCTGCCGATCAACACCGGACTGGTGATCCAGTCGGAGCGCGGGTCGGCGCTGGGGCGGGTCACGGGGACGCGGGAGTTCCGCCTGGTGCGCGGAGACCGTGAGGTTTTTGGCCTGCGCGGACGGTCAGCGGAGCAGCGACTGGCCATCGACCTGTTGCTCGACCCTGACGTTGGCATTGTCAGCCTCGGTGGTCGGGCCGGGACAGGAAAGTCGGCACTTGCGCTCTGCGCAGGGCTTGACGCTGTTCTTGAACGGCGGGAGCAGCGCAAGATCATGGTGTTCCGACCGCTGTACGCGGTGGGCGGTCAGGAACTGGGATACCTTCCCGGCGATCAGGGCGAGAAGATGAACCCCTGGGGTCAGGCCGTTTTTGACACGCTGAGTGCGATTGTGTCTGACAACGTTCTTGAGGAGGTTGTGGCCCGGGACCTGCTTGAGGTGCTGCCGCTCACCCACATCCGTGGACGGTCACTCCACGACGCTTTTGTGATCGTTGATGAGGCACAGTCGCTTGAACGCAACGTTCTGTTGACGGTGTTGAGTCGGATCGGTCAGAACTCACGGGTTGTTTTGACCCACGACGTTGCGCAGCGCGACAATCTGCGGGTTGGGCGGCATGACGGGATCGCAAGTGTTATCGAGACGCTCAAGGGGCACTCCCTGTTTGGGCACGTCACTCTGACCCGGTCGGAGCGGTCAGAGATCGCCGCGCTTGTGACGGAACTGCTGGAGAGCAACGAACTGGCTTAGTCAACGCGGGATTGTGTGATCCCCAGCGCCGGGAGCCCAACCAGGTTCCCGGCGCTGGGCTTTGTGGTTTGTGGTTTGTGGTTTGTGGTGCCTTGGTGCTGTGGGTTTGTGGGCAGCGGACCTGCGGACCTGCGGAACGGTGCACGGCACGGACACGGAAAGGCGCTGTGGACGCGCTGTGCACCGGCTGGCGTGCGGCTCTACTCTGGCGGTCATGCCAGGTAGCGACCAATCCATCAGCAGGACCGAGTGGATCATTGCGGTGTGCCTGGTTCTGGCCGTTGTCGCTGTATCGGGTTTTCACCCCGGACCGGGATTCCTCCCCGCCATCTACCTGGCCGCGGTGACTCCCACGCTGTGGCGGATTGACGTCACCGAGTTTCGGCTTCCTGATATCTATGTGTTGCCGGGGCTCCTGCTGGGGCTGAGCGTGACGAGTATCTGTCTGGTCGCGGGACTGGCCGCAGCGATCATGCCCGATGTGTTGACCGGGTGCCCGGAGCTGCCGGGTGGGGCTGTCGCACTGGCGCTCCTGATCGTGGTCGGGCCGCTGGCCCTGGCCGCTCTGATCGGCGGCATGGGGTGGGGAGACGTGAAACTCGGGGCGCTGTGTGCCGTCATCATTGGGCTATCTGCTTCTGCTTCTGCGTCTGCACTTGTTCCGGCCGTGGCCTCTTCCGCTGCCTCTTCCGCCGCCGCCGACCTTGTTGTGGCGTCGGCGGCACGGGTTCTTGTCGGTGCCGTTGTGTGTGGCGGGTGGGTGGCTGTGGGCGCCATCGTGCGCCGGGGGTGGGGGAGCAGAGTGGCGTTTGGGCCGCCGCTGCTGTGCGGGTTCTGGCTGGAGTACCTGGTGCTGTCCGTTGCCCAGCGGTGACGCTGACACCGGCGCGTGCCAACGTGCACGGAGCACCGAATCAGGCAGCTCAACTCAACAGCCCGCTCGGCCAGTGGCTGGCCGAGCGGGCTGTCGTGCTGAGGCGCGGATGATCTCCCGCGACACAGGGGTCGGGGTTTAGCCGGGGTGCGTCATGGAGAGCAGGTCAAGGGCTGCGTCTAGCTGCTCCTCGCTGATCTCGCCACGCTCCACAAAACCGAGGTCGATGACGGCGTCGCGAACGGTCAGCCCGGCAGCAACCGAGTGCTTGGCGATCTTTGCGGCTGCCTCGTACCCGATGATCTTGTTGAGCGGCGTCACGATGGAGGGGGACTTACCCGCCAGCTCGGCCGCGCGCTCCAGGTTGGCGGTCAGACCACGGATGGTCTTGTCTGCCAGAACACGGGACCCATTAGAGATCAAGCGGATCGACTCAAGCAGCGCTGTTCCCATCACGGGGATCTGAACGTTGAGTTCAAACGCCCCCGACGCACCGGCCCAGGCGATGGTGGCGTCATTGCCGATGACCCGTGCGGAGACCATGAGGACGGCCTCGGGAATGACAGGGTTCACCTTGCCAGGCATGATGGACGATCCCGGCTGAAGGTCGGGAATGTGCAGCTCACCGATGCCGGTGTTGGGGCCCGAGCCCATCCAGCGCAGGTCGTTGGAGATCTTGGTCAGGCTGACCGCAATGGTGCGCAGCGCGCCGGAGGCATCCACAAGTCCGTCACGGTTGGCCTGCGCCTCAAAGTGGTCAACTGCCTCGGTGATGGGCAGTCCCGTTGCGTCCTGGACATGCGCGATGACCTTTTGCGGGAACCCAAGCGGGGTGTTGATGCCTGTGCCAACCGCGGTGCCGCCCAGAGGGACCTCCGCCACCCGCGGCAGCGCTGACCTGACACGGTCGATGCCGAGCCGAATCTGGCGGGCGTACCCGCCAAACTCCTGGCCAAGCGTGACGGGGGTGGCATCCATCAGGTGGGTTCGACCCGGCTTGACGGCGTCAGCCCACAGCGCTGCCTTGTCGTCGAGGGCAGCGGCCAGGTGCTCAAGCGAGGGGATGAGGTCCTCGATCAGGGCCTGTGTCACGGCGATGTGGACGGAGCTGGGGAACACATCATTGGACGACTGCGACGCGTTCACGTGGTCGTTGGGGTGAACGGCCGACCCGAGTGCCTGGCTGGCCAGTGTGGACAGCACCTCATTCATGTTCATATTTGATGAGGTACCTGATCCGGTCTGGTACACGTCAACCGGGAACTGATCGGCGTGCTGACCGGCGATGATCTGATCCGCCGCCGACACGATTGCTGCCGCGATGTCCTCGGCCAGGACGCCAAGCTCGGCGTTGGCACGAGCGGCGGCCCGCTTCACCTGCGCAAGAGCCACCACCTGTGCATGTTCAAGACGGGAGCCGGAGATGGGGAAGTTCTCTACCGCCCGCTGCGTCTGCGCACTGTAGAGCGCGCTGGCCGGGACACGCACCTCGCCCATGGTGTCGTGTTCGATGCGGTAGTCGCCGTTGTCCTGTGCCACAGTGTGCTCTCCCTTGGTTATGAGTCCGAACGCGTCGTTGTCGTCCGGCTTGTGGTGTTTTCGTGATCGATGTCTCCAAAGACAACGTGTGCGGATGCAACACCGTTCACGAGTTCGTAGTTGGCTCCAACAATTCCGAGTGTGCCGTTCGTCACGGCAGCCGAAATGATCTCTGATCCACGAACCAGATCCATCACCGTGTGCCGGAGGTGCTGCTTGCCGACCAGGTGTGCATCAAGCTCAGACCCATCATCGCCCTGACTGCGCCGCACGTGGTCCACCGCAGGGGCAATGCTGTCAATAATCGTCTGGATGTGCGGAGACACCGCGGGTTCGCCCGTCTCAGCCGAGTCGATGGCGGCCCTGACCGCACCACACTTGTCGTGTGCAAGAACAACGATGAGCGGAACGTTCAGCACGGCCACGGCGTACTCGAGCGAGCCGATCACCGAACCGGAGATAATCTGACCGGCGTTGCGCACAACAAAGAGATCGCCGAGGCCCTTGTCGAAAATGATCTCGGCGGCGAGACGAGAATCGGCGCACCCGAACAGTGCCACGGTCGGCGACTGCTGGTTGGCCAGTTCCTGACGGCGCTCAACGTCTTGACGCGGGTGGCTGGGAGCTCCGCTGACAAAACGTTCGTTGCCGCGTTTCATCTGCTGCCAGGCGCGTGCGGGGGTTTCGATTGTGCTCATGGGGTGTTGGCCTCCGTAATGATGGGGGTGAGGCTGCGGGCGAGTTCGGCGAATTCTTCGTCCGGGGCGGTACCGACCAGCACAAAGGTGCTGCCGTCGCCCTCCGCGACAAGACCGTACTCGGCGTTGCCGACCTCGTCCGTGCTGTCGCGGTTGTCATACACGGTCCAGGTCACACCGTCGATGACGGTTGTGCTGTCTGCCGCGGTGAATTTGAGTTCCTGCGCCACCCAGCTGGGGTTGGCGTCCAGGCCCTGCGCCAGGCCGATGTACTGATCCTTTGGCGTGAGGAAGCCGATCTCCCAGCTGTTCACGCCGTCGGCGGTGCTGGTGCGGATCTCGGCGTAGTTGGAGCGCCAGCCGGCCGGCAGAAGTGGAGCCGCAAGGGTCTGGGAGTACTCCGGCTGCGCGCTCTGCGCGAGGGACGCAAAATCAACGTCCTGGTGCCGCGGAGTGTCATTACGCGGCACGATCAGAACGATCAGGAGCACAAGACCAAGCGTCACCAGAAGCGAGTAAACCAGGTTGCTCAGGGTCTTGCGCATGCGGTAGTTGCGGGAGTCCTGTGCCTTGCGAGCCGCTGTTTCCTCCGGCGTCTCCGGGCGACCGAGCTCAGCAACAATCCGCGGCTCACGTGTTTTACTCATGAGCGCCCGCTCCGGCTGTACCCGACTCCTGATCGCTGCGCTCGGCACGAGCCCGGTCAAGACGGTCGCGGGCGCCGATCAGCCAGTGCTCACACCGCTGGGCTAGGGCCTCGCCCCGTTCCCAGAGGGTCAAGGATTCCTCAAGTGTTGTCTGGCCCTGCTCCAGCCGGGAGACGACGGCCACCAGCTCATCGCGGGCCTGCTCATAACTGAGTTCTGAGACATCGGTGCTGAGGGGTTCTGCCATGGTTTTTATCCTAGTCTTCGGTGGCCGGAGCCGCGGACGGGGCACCGGGCGCTACGGCCTGGCCAAGGGATCTGGCGTTCAATCGCCCATCGGGAAGGGAGAGCACCAGGTCTCGTCCCTCGGGGGCATCGGCCGGGCTCCGGACAATTCCGCCGTCAGCGTCCTGGACGATGGCGTATCCGCGATCAAGGGTTGCCCGCGGGGAGAGAGCCCGCATCTGTGCCCTCAGCCGATCCAGCCCCGTGAGGGCATCACTGATGCCACGGGTTGCACGCTCTTCCCCTCTGGCGACCAGCATCGTCAGTTCCTGGGAGCGCAGATCAACAATCCACGACCCGTCGGCAAGCGCTGGGCGACTCCTGAGCTGAGCAATGCGCTCCTGCTCGGTGTGGATGACGGTACTGACGCGCTGCGCGAGACGACCACGCGCCTGATCAACTCGGAGGAGCTCCTCTGCGAGGTCGGGGACAACCCGCTTGGCAGCATCGGTGGGTGTTGATGCGCGCAGGTCTGCGACCTCGTCAAGGAGCGGTCGATCTGCCTCGTGGCCGATGGCGCTCACCACGGGGGTGGTGGCGGCAGCAACCGCACGAAGGACCCGCTCGTCGCTGAAGCCAAGGAGGTTCTGGAAGTCACCACCGCCTCTGGCGATGATGATGACCTCAACATCGGGATCGTTGTCCAAGATGCTGAGGGCGCTGAGGACCTCAGGAACCGTTCGTTCACCCTGGACAGCGGAATGAACCGTGCGGAATCTGACGTGAGGCCAGCGCAGTTGAGCGTTGCGCAGCACGTCTTTTTCAGCGTCGGAGTCTTTGCCTGTGATGAGGCCGATGGTGCCGGGAAGGAAGGGCAAACGCTTTTTGCGCTCAGGGGCAAAGAGCCCCTCGGCGCTGAGCTGAGCCCGCAACTGCTCAATCCGTTCAAGCAGAGCGCCGAGCCCCAGCTGCTTCATCTGCATCACCTGAACGGTGAGCGTTCCGCCTTTGACCCAGTAGTTGACCTTGACCAGTGCAACAACCCTGTCGCCCTGCGCAAGGGTGCGGGGGAGTTTTGCCTTGACCGACGACCAGATCGTGAAGCTGACCGTTGCGTCTTGCTCCACATCCTTGAGCTTGCCGTAGACGTTGCCGCCTGAGCCACCCCACTGGGTGATCTCGCCCTCAATCCAGACGGTGCCAAGACGGTCAATGTAGTCACGAATATTTGAGCCGAGTTGAGCCACCGGCCAGGGTGCCTCCATGGTGGCTGGCTGCGGGCTCATCGGTGCTCCTCTAGACTGACCGCGGCGGAGGTGCCGCCTGTGTGATCGCTCCTGGCAAGGATAACGGTCATCTGGTCAGCAAAAATGCGTGTGCTCGTTCTGTGCGCTCGCTACGGGATCTCTCCGCTGTGAAGGAGCGCCAGTGTCAGATAACAGCAGCAGGCCCGAGCCGGAGTACGGCGCTTACGCCACGCCGGAGGAGCAGCGCCGCCGGATGGGCCTTCCGCCGGAGGAGCCCAACGCGCCGACCGATGTGCACGCTTCAGCTCCCGGTGCACCGGTCGCACCGCGCTCACCGTCTCAGGCCCCGCAAGCGGCTCAGCCCGGTCACGCCGCGCACGGGGCACCGCGTCCCGAACCCGTGGGATTCAACTGGAACAGGGCGTTCACGTTCCTCTTCCTCGGCGTTGGCGCATACGTTGTCATCACCAACCTGCCTGGCATGTTCAACCTCTACGGATCCTTCATTCAGGTCGCAGAGATTCTGACCCCCGGCGTCGAGCCGATTCTGGACAACTCGATTGGTCTCCGCCTGATCGGTCTGGCCGCCGCTGCGGTGTACATCGTCGGCTGGGTCTTCGGGCTGTGGCTGTCGCTTCGGCGACTCCGCGCGACCAAGAGCAGCTGGTGGATTCCCCTTGTTGTGGGTTTGGTCGTCAACTTTGTGGTGTTTGCGCTGCTGACAATTGCGTTGACCTCGCAGGGCGAATTTGTGACGCAGCTCATGACCAACATGTCGGATCTGAGCGAGATCGTTCCCAGTCAGAGCCCCACCCCGTAGTCGAACAAACACATAAAGAACGGGTCCCAACCGCGGTGGTTGGGACCCGTTCTTTATGTGCGATTGTGCTGCCGTGGTGGCGCGGCGACCGGCTGGGCTGGCGGAAACGCCCGACCAGTCGGGTAACGGTCGCCCGCTCCCTGGCTGAGCAGCGACCTAGCGGCCGGACTGACCGGCTGACCCCAGCTGGCGAGTTGACTCGTTGACGCGGGCGGCCATCGCGGTCTCGGCCTTCTTGCCCCAGGCGCGGGGGTCGTAGACCTTCTTGTTTCCCACTTCGCCGTCAACCTTGAGGAAGCCGTCGTAGTCGCGCAGCACGCTGTCAGCGACGGAGCGGCTGAAAGCGTACTGGGTGTCGGTGTCGATGTTCATCTTGATGACACCGTTCGACACGGCCTCGGAGATCTCGGCGTCGGTTGATCCGGAGCCGCCGTGGAAGACCAGGTCAAGCGGCTTCTCTCCGGTGCCGAATTTGGCCTGGAGGCCGTCCTGGATGTCCTTCAGCAGCTCGGGACGCAGCGTGACGTTGCCCGGCTTGTAAACGCCGTGCACGTTGCCGAAGGTGAGCGCGGCCATGTAGCGACCCTTTTCGCCGAGGCCAAGCGCCTCAACGGTCTTCACCGCGTCGTCAAGCGTGGTGTAGAGACTGTCGTTGATGTCGTGGCTGACACCGTCTTCTTCTCCACCAACAACACCGATCTCAACCTCAAGAATGGCGTTGATTGCGCGGGTGCGAGCGATCATTTCCTCTGCGATCTGCAGGTTCTCGTCCAGGGGAACGGCCGAGCCGTCCCACATGTGCGACTGGAACAGCGGCTCGCGTCCGGCGGCGATTTCTTCCTCGCTGGCCGCGATGAGCGGGCGAACGAAGTCGTCGAGGGCGTTCTTCGGGCAGTGGTCCGTGTGCAGAGCAACGGTGACGGGGTAGTTCTTGGCGACCTCACGCGCAAAGCGGGCGAAGGCGATAGCGCCGGTTGCGCGTGCTTTGACGGTGTGGCCGGCGAAGTAGTCAGCGCCACCGGTGGTGACCTGGATGATTCCGTCTGAACCCGCCTCGGTCAGGCCCTGAAGAACGGCGTTGAGGGTCTGTGAGCTTGAGACGTTAAACGCCGGGTAGGCAAAGCCATTGCGCTTTGCCTTGTCGAGCATTTCGGCGTACTGATCTGGGGTAGCCACTGGCATGGGTGAAGCTCCTTAGGAGTGACGGCTCGGCGCATCCGAGCTCCGGTGCGCAGAAGAGATGGCACCAGTCTAGGGAATGTGTCAGCCGGCCGGGGATGCCAGGCGTCGCAAAATCCTATAGGATTGACGACATCCCGATTCCCAATCAAGGAGAGCGCAATGACGCGACTGTTTAACGAACCCGCTGACTTCGCCGACGAGATGATCGACGGCTTTGTTGCCGCGGCCTCGCGGTGGGTTCAGGCCGCGCCCGGTGGCGTTGTGCGCTCAACCCGAGCAGCAGAGCCAACCGTCTCGCTGGTCGTAGGTGGCGGAAGCGGCCACTACCCCGCATTTGGTGGACTTGTTGGCCCCGGCCTGGCACACGGTGCGGCCATGGGCAACCTCTTCGCCTCACCGTCCGGAACCCAGGTCTACAACGTGGCCAAGCGCACGGAGCAGGGCAAGGGCATCCTGCTCAGCTACGGCAACTACGCCGGTGACGTTCTGCACTTCGGTCAGGCCCAGGACCGCCTCCGTGCCGAGGGGCACGACGTCCGCACCGTTCTGGTCACGGACGACATCTGGAGTGCACCGGCCGACCAGCTGGAAAAGCGCCGCGGAATCGCCGGCGATCTGACCGTCTTTAAGGTGGCCGGTGCCGCCGCAGAGGCCGGCTACGACCTTGACGCCGTTGAGGCCGTGGCAATCCGTGCCAACGCCCGCACCCGTTCCTTTGGTGTTGCCTTCTCCGGCTGCACGCTGCCCGGCGCAGACGAGCCGCTGTTCACCGTTCCCGAGGGCCGCATGGCCGTTGGCCTGGGCATCCACGGCGAGCCGGGTATCGACGAGGTCGACATTCCGACAGCCAACGAGCTGGCGGAGATGTTTGTCGCCAAGCTGCTCACCGAGCTGCCCGAGGGCGTCAGCGTTGAGGGTGCGCGGGTTGTTCCGCTGCTCAACGGACTCGGCTCCGTGAAGTACGAAGAGATGTTTGTGGTCTTCAAGCGCGTCAGTGAGCTGCTGACCGAGGCCGGTCTCACCATCGTTGAGCCAGAGGTCGGCGAGCTCTGCACCAGCTTTGACATGGCCGGTGTCTCCCTGACGCTGCTGTGGCTGGACGAGGAGCTGGAGACCCTCTGGGGCGCCCCCGCCGACAGCTCCGGATTCCGTAAGGGAAGCGTTGCTCCCCAGTTCCAGGCCGATGCCGTTGCCGGTGAGGACGAGGCCGAAGCCGTTGTTGTCGCCAGCGACGAGTCCCGTGCCCTGGCCGCAACCGTCGCCGCTGCACTTGACGCCCTCGTCGACGTTGTTGACGAGAACGCCGACGAGCTGGGCCGTATCGACCGCATTGCCGGTGACGGCGACCACGGCATCGGAATGCAGCGTGGCTCCCACGCCGGTCGTGACGCAGCCCGCGCCGTTGTTGAGGCCGGAGCTGGTGCGCAGACCACCCTCAACCGCGCAGCCGACGCCTGGTCTGACCGTGCCGGTGGAACCTCAGGTGCCATCTGGGCAGAGATCCTGCGTGCACTCGGCGCAGCGCTCGGTGACGAGTCCTCCGCTGATGCCTCGATTGTGGCTCGCGGTGTGACCAACGCCTCCGACGCCGTCATGGCATTCGGAAAGGCCAAGCCCGGCGACAAGACCATGGTTGACGCCATTGTTCCGTTCGCCGACACGCTGGCGGCTGAGGTTGCGGCCGGTGCAAAACTGCTGCCCGCCTGGACTACCGCAGCGAAGGCGTCACAGGACGCGGCGGACGCCACGGCCGATTTGACTGCCAAACTGGGACGTGCCCGTTCACACGGTGACAAGTCGCAGGGGACTCCCGACCCCGGCGCCGTGTCGTTCGCCCTGATTGTTGCGGCGATCATTCCTGTCCTCTCGGCCTAGGCCAGACAGACACACACCCGTTTTACGTACTGGAGGTACAACGCATGACTGAGAAGCTTCGCCTGGTTATTGGTTCTGATGATGCTGGTTTTGATTACAAGGAGATCGTGAAGGCGACTCTGGAGGCCGAGGGCCTGGTGGCGTCGCTGGTTGATGTGGGTGTTGATGCTGACTCGCACACGGCGTACCCGAGTGTTGCGGTTGCTGCGGCGGAGAAGGTGGCCTCTGGTGAGGCTGATCGTGCGCTGATTTTCTGTGGCACTGGTTTGGGTGTGGCGATTGCGGCGAACAAGGTTGCTGGTGTTCGTGCGGTGACGGCTCATGATTCGTTCTCTGTGGAGCGTGCGGTGCTGTCTAACAATGCTCAGGTGTTGTGCATGGGTCAGCGTGTGGTTGGTATTGAGTTGGCGAAGCGTCTGGTTCGTGAGTGGTTGACGTACCGGTTTGATGAGTCGAGTGCGTCGGCTGAGAAGGTGGCGTTGATTGGTGAGTACGAGGCGGGGAACCCGATTGCTGTGGAGACCGCACCCTCATGCTGATCACCCCATCCGCTGCGCGGTGTGACCTGATCTGCGCAGCATGACCGTTCGGCACGAGGCGGGGGAGACCTCCCGCCTCGGCCGCGGCCGGTTTCTGATCGGCTCAAGCCTCAAAATGTACTTCTCGCGTGAGCGGTCCGTGCAGTGGAGTTCAGCGGTCGCTGACATTGTGCGCGCGCACCCGGTCACGCAGCGTCAGGAAGCAACGGTGTTTGCGATTCCTAGCTTCCTTGCCGTCGAGGCCGTCAGCGATGCTGTCGGTGACAGCGGTGTGCTTGTGGGCGTCCAGGACATGTTCTGGGAGGACAACGGCGCATACACCGGCGAGGTCTCCGGCCCGCAGGTGAGTGAGCTCGGTGCAACGCTGGTTGAGATCGGTCATGCCGAACGCCGCGCACTGTTTGGCGAAACGGACGAGACCGTTGCCTTGAAGGTTGCCGCCGCCTGGCGGAACTCGCTGATTCCCGTGCTGTGCATCGGAGAGACCCGTCAGCAGAATCCGGCCGATGCGGCAGAGGAATGCCGTGTGCAGTTGGCGGCATCTCTTGCTGGCGCGCATGCGGACGGCCTGAGCGGTGACCTGGTTGTGGCATATGAACCGGTGTGGGCCATC
>JBQELM010000012.1:0-7195 GCA_052103915.1 Mycetocola sp.
CGTGCCGTGTACGAAGGAACTGGGTGACCTCGGTCCCCGTGAGCGTTTGCAGTCCGGCCTCAAGGGTGAGGTTGGTGAGCGGATCATTGATCGGCGTCGCCACGCACACCTCAACCCCGCCCACCGCGTTGGACAGCTCAACCACACCATTGAAGTCGATGAGCGCCGCATACGGAATGGTCAGGCCGGTCAGCTGCTCAACGGTCAGCACAGTGCAGGGCAACCCGCCCCTACTGAGTGTCGTGTTGATCTTCTGCGAGGAGACGGCGGAGAAACTGCCGGAGCCGTCACTGCGTGGGCAGGACGGGATGGGGACAAACATGTCGCGGGGGAAGGACACCACGCTCATAGATCGGTGATCGTCAGCGATATGGACCAGCATGGTGACGTCGTTGAGAACGCCACCGTCCACCTCTGCCGAGCCGAACTCCTCGTCCTGCCCGTCCCTGGTGTCGCTCCCCACAATCAGCAGGTTGACACCGCCCTCAATGGCCGAAATCCCCGGCGCCTGCGACGCCGAGTCATTGGCCAGCCTGACCGCGGGCTTCAGCGAGTTCTGCACGTCCCACACCGCAAACCCGGCCACGGCGGCACCACTGACCAGCACAACGGCGAGCGTTCCGGCCACAAAGCGGGTGATCACACCAAGCGTTGTGGCGCGACGCAGTCGTGCGTGGCGCGCGACAGGCAACACCGCGGGGTTCGCGGCACGTCTGGTACGTCGGCTCACTGGGTTCCTCAGCGCGGATGCAGGCCGGAACGGCGCAGCCACGGGACTGTTTCGGGTGGGTTGTGTGTGGGCGCGTGGGAGGGGTCGGGGCCGCCAGGCCACGCCACGGTCTCCAGTCTATCCGCGGAGTGAGTGCACAGCACGGGACGGAGGAACTCCCCGGCGATATCAATCATTCGTGGCATAAAGTGAGGGGACACTTACTCTCCTCGTTCAAAGCAGACCACTCGGTGCCTTCCCGTCACACTCCCCCATCCACTCCGTCCAGCAGCACTGTCGATTGCCTGCTCCATGTTGACCGTGTCTCGATCACGCACGGAGAGCGCAGCGTGCCCACCCCGCAGAGGGTGTCATTCACCGTGGAACGCGGTGAGGTCGTGCTGCTTCTTGGCCCGTCAGGGTCGGGAAAGTCGACGCTGGCTTTGGCACTGAACGGTCTCATCCCTCACGCGATCCCCGCCCGGCTTGACGGTGCTGTGACGGTGTCGGGGGCGTCAACGGTTGACGAGACCGTCCCGGCGCTGAGCCGTCACGTGTCCATGGTGTTCCAGGACCCCGACGCCCAGATCGTCACCGGCAGTGTGCTCGACGAGGTCTGCTTCGGGCCGGAGAACCTGCTGCTCCCCGTCGACGAGGTGTTGCGTCGTGCCGAGTCGGCCCTGCGCGCGGTTGACCTGTGGGATCGCCGGTCGGACAGCCCTGACCGGCTCTCCGGTGGGGGACGTCAGCGCCTTGCTATTGCCTGCGCCCTCGCGCTTGATTCGCCGCTGATGGTTCTTGATGAGCCAACAGCCAACCTTGACCCGCGTGGCATCACGGAGGTCTATGCAGCCCTCGCGACCGTTGTGGCCGACGGCCAGCACGGTGTTGTTCTTGTTGAGCACAACCTTGATGAGGTTGTTGACCTGGTCACACGCGTTGTGGTGCTCGGCCCGGACGGCACGGTCATCGCCGACGGGCCAACCAGGCAGATCCTGACCGAGCGCGCGGACGAGCTTGCGGCCGCGGGGGTCTGGCTACCGGTCAGCACACTCACCGCGCTCCGGTTGCGTGACGCGGGGCTGGATCTGTCCCCACTGCCGTTGACGCTGGCTGAGCTCACGGCTGCGATCGATGCGGCCCCCGCCCTGCCGCCGCTGCCCGTGGTGGGTGCGCCCGCCCCAACCGCAGCGGTGCCCGTCACGTCCACGTCCACGTCCACGTCAACGTCAACGTCAACGTCAACGAACGGCTCCACCGGACTCCCCCTCGTGGTTGTTGACCGGCTGAGCGTCACCCGCAAAGCCAAACGTCAGACCCGCACCATCCTCAACGACTTGTCGCTCAGCGTGAACAGGGGCGACTTCCTCGCCATCGTCGGCACAAACGGTGCGGGCAAGAGCACCCTTCTGCGCGCCATCGCCGGGGTCAACCCTCCTCCGCGCGGCCGCGTGTTCGTGGACGGCGACGACGTGTCGCGCCTTGATCCGCGCCGCCTAGCCCAGGACATCGGCTTTGTGTTCCAGAATCCTGAGCACCAGTTCATTCGCAGCACCGTCGCAGACGAACTCGCCCACGGGCCGCGCCTGCGCGGCGTGGACGAGGACATCATTGCGGACAGAGTTGACCGGATGCTCAGCCGTTTTGGACTGAGCGAACTCCGGGACAGCCACCCGTTCCTCCTCTCCGGAGGCCAGAAGCGCCGCCTGTCCGTGGGAACCGCGTTGATCTCTGAACCGGCCGTTCTTGCGCTGGACGAACCCAGCTTCGGCCAGGACCGCGCCAGGGCCGCCGAGCTGATGAGCATCCTTGACGACCTCAACGCCGACGGCACAACCGTCCTGATCGTCAGCCACGACATGCAACTGGTTGCTGAGCACGCCAGCCACATCGCCGTGCTCTCCCAGTCACGTCTGATCAGCAGCGGAACCGTTGATGAGGTCCTCTCCGGGACCACGCTCGACGATGCTGGCCTGCGACGCCCGCCGCTGGCTCGCGCCCTGTCCAGCCTGACCCGGCACCCGGAGTGGCAGGGTGTGAGCAGACTGGACCAGCTGCCGTGACCTCGCCTCAGCCCACCCCGTCGCGCCCCTCGGGTGTGGCGTCCGGCGCTGACGCCGCAGTGCCACCGTCGGTTGCGGACGCAGGCGCAGACGCACACCCAGAATCAGGCCCGCCTGCCCACTCCACGGACCCCACCGCGTTTATTCTCGGCGGGCACGGGTTCCTCCGCGACATCAACCCGATCGTCAAACTGGCTGCGCCTCTTCCGGCCATGATTGGCATGATTTTTATTCGCGACATCAGCACACCAGCGCTGTTTATCCTGGGCTCGCTGACCCTCATCCTGTGCGGCACTCGGCTGAACGCACGCTTTGTTGGCGCACTCCTGATCGGCGTTCCGCTTGCCGTTGTTGTGCTCGGATTCAGCTTTTCTCTCTGGGCATCTCCCTCGGCGCTGGCCGACAGTCCCGCTCTTGTCCAGATCGGCGACTGGCGTTACACACTCGCCGCCGCGCAGATTGGCCTCGCCACCGGCCTACGAATCGGTGCGCTTGTCACGCTCGCCCTCATCCTTGGTCTGAGCACCACGGCGGCTGAGCTCGTGCACGCCTCCATCCAGCAGCTGCGGCTGCCGTACCGCATCGGCTATACCGCCCTGGCTGCGTTCCGCTTTGTTCCACGCTTCGCTGTTGAGCTTGAGCTCATCCGTTCCGCCCACCGGGTCAGGGGAATGGCCGAGGGGCGTGGACCCCTCGGCTGGGCTCGTCGGGGTTTTGGCGCGGTCATCCCCCTCCTCGCCGGGGCAATCCGTCACGCGGAACGGGTGGCACTCGCCATGGACTCACGGGCGTTTGGCGCGTTCGCCTCACGCACCGAGCGGACGGTTGTTCCGTACCGTGCCAGGGACACCGTTTTTGTCATTCTGACGCTGCTGGTCACCGCGGCACTGTTTGTGTGTGGCGCCCGCCTCCCGTTCTGACCGTGTGACCCCTCCAACGCACACACGGGCCGGGCAGCAGCCCGACCCGTGTGATGATTCGACTCTGCGTTAGAGAACCTTGGACAGGAAGTCGCGTGTGCGCTCCTGCTGCGGGTCACCAAAGAGCGCGGACGGCGGTCCCTGCTCCACAATCACGCCGTCGGCCATGAACACCACACGATCGCTGACCTCGCGGGCAAAGCCCATCTCGTGGGTGACCAGGACCATGGTCATACCCGACGTGGCCAGGTCACGGATCACCTGGAGCACCTCACCAACCATCTCGGGGTCAAGCGCGCTTGTTGCCTCGTCAAAGAGCATGATCTCTGGGTCCATCGCCAGCGCACGAGCAATCGCTACACGCTGCTTCTGACCGCCGGAGAGCGACGACGGCTTGGCATCGGCCTTCTCGGCCAGTCCGACCCGCTCGAGCAGTTCGATGGCCCGTGCCCGGGCACCGGCCTTGCTGAGCTTGCCCAGCTGGGTCGGCGCGAGCGTGATATTCTCCAGCACACTCATGTGCGGGAACAGGTTGAAGTGCTGGAACACCATTCCGATGCGCTGACGCACACCGTCCAGGTCAACCTTCTTGTCTGTCAGGTCCTCACCGTCAACCAGGACGGTTCCGCTTGTGACCTCCTCAAGCTTGTTGAGGCAGCGCAGCAGGGTTGACTTGCCGGACCCGGACGGGCCGATCACCGCAACAACCTCGCCCTCGCTGATGTTCAGGTCGATGCCACGCAGCACGTGGTTGTCGCCAAACGACTTGTGCAGGTCTCCGACGGAGATCTTTGGCTCGCCGTTCAGCGTGTTCATTCGACCGGTCCACGGACCGGTGCTCTGGGTGTCACTCATGCGTTGAACTTCCTCTCCAGCCGGTTCGCAAGCAGCGTCAGCAGGGTGATCAGGGTGAAGTAGATCAGGGCGACGACGGTCAGCACCTGAGCGGACAGGTACGTGGACGCGATGATCTGCTTGGACACGAACGTGAGCTCGGCCAGGCTGATCACGCTGAGCAGCGAGGTGTCCTTCAGCGTGATGATGCCCTGGTTCACAAACGAGGGGATCATGATCTTGAAGGCCTGCGGGAGCACAACCTTCCGCATCGTCGTCCAGTAGCCCAGGCCCAGCGACCGGGAGGCCTCAGCCTGGCCGGGGTCAACGGCCTGGATACCACTGCGGACGATCTCCGTCATGTAGGCACCGGCGTTCAGGCTCAGCGTCAGCGCACCGGCGGTGAAGCTGTCGAACTTGATGCCCGTCATGGCCGGGAGGGCGAAGTAGATGAAGAACGCCTGGATCAGGATGGGTGTTCCACGGAACACGTACACGTAGGCGGTCGCCAGCCAGCGCAGCGGAAGGAATCGAGAGATCCGCGCAAAACCGAACGCGATACCGAGGATGAACGCGGCCACAACGGCAACAAGGGTCGCCAGGACGGTCCACTTAAGGCCGTCCATCAGCTGCGGCCAGTAGGTCGTGATCACGTCGATGATGCCCGGGTTTGTTGTTGCCTCATCAGTGGCCTCACCCGAACCCAGGTAG
Organism: Mycetocola sp.; assembly: GCA_052103915.1. Classification (GTDB taxonomy): domain Bacteria; phylum Actinomycetota; class Actinomycetes; order Actinomycetales; family Microbacteriaceae; genus Mycetocola_B. The sequence continues at coordinate 5,238 of JBQELM010000012.1, forward strand.
GTGTTCACCACGTCGTCGTAGAAGCCAGATGCCTGAGCGTTGGCCAGACCGGCGTTGAACATCTCAAGGAACTCGGCGTTCTCTCCCTTGTTGACCGCGGCGCCGTACTGGCCACCAACCTGCTTGTCGCCAACGAGCTTAAAACCGGAGCCCTGGTTGATGCCGTAGGCCATCACCGGGTAGTCCTCGAAGTAGCCCACAGCCTGACCGGCCTTCACAGCGTCAACCATGTCGGTGGTGTCGGTGGAGACCAGCACATCAAAGCCGTACTCGTCCTTGACCTCTTCGGCAAAGGTCTGACCCTGCGTTCCCGTCTTGACGGCGACGGTCTGGCCCTCAAGATCCTCGTATGACGCGATCTCGCTGTCCTCAAGGACGCCGAGCTGCACGCCGGTGTCAAAGTACGGCGTCGAGAAGTCAAAGACCTTTTCACGCTCATCGGTGATCGTCATTCCGGCGATGACCGCGTCAACCTGACCGGCCTGCAGAGCCTGAACGGCCGCGTCAAATCCCAGCCGCTTGATCTCAACGGTGAAGCCCTGGTTGGCGGCGATACCGCGCAGCAGATCCATGTCGATTCCGACAACCTCACCGTCTTCGCCGGTGAACTCAAACGGCGCGTAGGTGGAGTCGGTTCCGATGACAAAGTGCTGACCGGTCTGCGGGGTGTCCGTGGCGAAGTCGGTTGACGCAACGATCTCTGACGCCTGCGGAGCGTTGTCACCCAGGTACCGCTTCAGGATCTCGTCGTAGGTGCCGTTCTCCGTGATGTTGGCCAGGCCCGTGTTAATGGCCTCGCGCAGTTCGGCGTTTTCACCCTTGTTGACGGCAATGCCGTAGGGGGCGCCCTCCTGGCGATCACCGATCGTCCGCAGCTGGTTACCCTGCTGGATGGAGTAGCCAAGCACGGGGTAGTCGTCAACGACCGCGACGGCCTGACCGGACTTGACGGCCTCGTAGGTGTCGGTTGTTTCCGTCAGCGTGAGCAGGTCAAAGCCGTACTCGTCTGCGATGCTCTGCGCGTAGCTTGCCCCCTCGGTGCCGGTCTTGACGGCGACCTTTGAGCCCTTCAGGTCCTCAAGGCTCTGGATGTCGCTGTCCTCGCTGACCGCCATCTGCACGCCTGACTTGAAGTAGGCGGACGAGAAGTCAAAAACCTTCTTGCGCTCGTCGGTGATCGACATTCCAGCGATGACCGCGTCGACCTGGTTGACCTGGAGCGCCTGAACGGCCGCGTCAAAGCCCTGCGACTTGATGTCAACGTCAAAACCCTGGTCGTCGGCGATGGCACGGATCAGGTCCATGTCAATGCCAACAAGATCACCGGAGGTGTCCGTCATCTCGAACGGGGCGAACGTGGTGTCCGTTCCGATGGTGAAGGTCTTGCCTGCCACATCCGACTCGGACGCCGCGGTTGCCGGGAGAGCAAACGCTCCACCGCCAATCAGGGCCACAGCGATGACGGAACAGACGGCCCTGAGGGTGCGTCTCCGTCCGCTCGTGGCTCGGTTGGTGCCGTTTTTCATACGGGGTTCTCCTTCGCGTACACCGCGCGCTCCGCTCGGAGCAGTCGCGTCGGGGGTGAACCCCCGGGGGACAAGACTAGAAGCACAGCAACCTCACGTCACTTTTGGACGCGATTTGTAGTAAATCCGTTTCATTCCTCGTCGGCGGAAGGAGGCGTCACAACCAGGGGCGAACCGGGTCAATCTGCGGGTGAATCCGGGCGTTCTTCGCCTCACGCGGCCTAGGCTCGAAGAGACGGAACACCCGTTCCGCCACCTCACACCCCACCGAGGAGGCACCCCATGAAGGCAGCCCGTTTTTACGACCGCGGCGACATCCGAATCGAAGACATCCCCGAGCCCACGCTCCTTCCCGGCACCGTCGCCATCGACGTCGCCTGGTGCGGCATCTGTGGCAGCGACCTGCACGAGTACCTGGACGGCCCGATCTTT
>JBQELM010000012.1:7217-17238 GCA_052103915.1 Mycetocola sp.
CGCCGGACACCCGCACCCCATCTCTGGCGAGTCCGCACCCGTCACACTCGGCCACGAGTTCTCCGGCGTGGTCAGCGCCCTCGGCGAGGGCGTAACCGACATCGAGGTTGGCCAGCACGTTGTTGTGGAGCCGTACATCATCAGCGACGACGTTGATATCACCACAGACCCCGCCTACCACCTGTCCAAGGACATGAACTTCATCGGCCTCGGTGGCCGTGGCGGCGGACTGTCGGAGAAGGTTGTTGTTCAGCGCCGCTGGGTGCACAAGATCTCCGACAGCATTCCGCTTGACCAGGCAGCACTGATCGAGCCGCTCTCCGTCGCCCACCACGCTGTGGTCCGCAGCGATGCGAAGGCCGGACAGGTTGCCCTCGTTGGCGGAGCCGGCCCCATCGGGCTGCTTGTTGCCTCCGTCCTGAAGGCCTTTGGCCTGACCGTGATCATCAGCGAGCTGAGTGCGGCCCGCAAGGACAAGGCGGCAAGCGCCGGCGTGGTTGACCACGTCCTTGACCCGAGCGAGGTCGACGTCGCCGCCCGCGTGCTTGAGCTCACCGACGGCCGCGGAGCCGACGTCGCGTTTGAGTGCTCAAGCGTCAACGCCGTTCTGAACACCCTGTTTGACGCCATCAAGCCGACCGGTGTCATCGTGAACGTGTCCATCTGGGGCAAGCCCGCTCAGATCGACATGCAGAAGCTTGTCCTCAAGGAGGTCGACCTGCGCGGAACCATCGGTTACGTCAACGACCACGCAGCCACCATTGCCCTGGTTGAGCAGGGCAAGATCAACCTTGAGCCCTTCATCACCGGGCGGATCTCGCTCGACAACCTGGTCGACGAGGGCTTTGACACGCTGATCAACCGCAACGAGACCGCGGTCAAGATCATCGTCTCGCCCCGCTAACCACGCGGTACAGGACGGGAGCGATTCGCCCCGTCACGGGATAGCGGCCCCGCACACCTCCCGGTGTGTGGGGCCGCTGTGCACTGTCAGCACGATGCACCCCGGAGTGGGGGCACGCCGGAAATGTGAATATTACTCATTGCTGATAATCTCTCACATATAGCCGATGTGCCGATGACGCATCGCCCCGCCAGCCAGTCCCCGTCGGTTGATCCGAACCTCCCCGCGGACTGGCACTGCTCAGACATGCACGCGACGCCCGTCGCGCTATTTGTCGCGCCCGCAGGCGGGTCCACCCCTGCGCAAAGGAACTGAACCGTGACCCTGACAGACCACCGCCCATCGCGTCGCCGGACGCGTGGAGCCCGCCGCGCCCTCGCGCTCGGCGCCGGATTTGCCCTTGTGGCCGGTGCGGCCCTGACCGCCGCGCCCGCCGTGGCATTGCCGTCCACCGTGACCCCCGCCGCCAACCCTGCGCTCTTGCAGAGCTGCGGCCTGAACATTGCGATCAACTTTGACCTGTCCAACTCGATCACCTCATCGCAGTTCACGCAGATGAAGGCCGCCGGTGTTGACGTTGTCAACGCGCTCGCCGGCACCCCGTCAACCATCGCGCTTAACACTTTTGCCTCTCAGGCACCCGCACAGGTCAACAGGCAGGACACCGCAGCCAACGCCTACGTTTCGCGCACCTCGGTCGCAACGGACTCGGGAGCACAGGCACTGGCCGCCTCCATCAACGGTTTTGAGAAGCCGTCCGGCCGCGACGGTGGCACCAACTGGGACCGCGCTCTCAACGCCACGGCGACCTCCGGTGAGTCCTACGACGCCGTTGTGTTCATCACCGATGGCGCGCCAACGTACTACGGCACACAGCCGAACGGCACGGGCAGCTCAACCGATCAGGCCACCATTGACGCGGCCGTGACCTCCGCAAACGCTGTCAAAGCGACGGGTGCAAAGGTCATTGCGGTGTCCATCACCGACAACCTGAGCTCAAACAACACCGACAACATCACCCAGATCTCTGGCCCCACCGCCGGTTCCGACTACTTCGCAACCGACTTCGCCAGCCTGGGGTCCACGCTGCGCGACCTGGCAACGGCCAACTGCAAGGGAACCGTCTCAGTCACCAAGCTTCTTGACCAGGGCGACGGCTCCAAGCCAGCAGCCGGTCAGGGCTGGACGTTTGATGCGACCAACGCGTCAAGCACATCGGTCACCACCGACGCCAACGGCTCGGCCAACGTTCCGGTGACCGGTCTGCTCTCCGGCTCACGCCCCGTCACCCTGACGGAGCGGCAGCAGGATGGCTGGCGGTTGCAGCAGCAGAACGGCGCTAACGCCACCTGCCTGGTGAACGGCTCAGCCGTCACCCCGGAGAATACCGGCGAGCTGGGCTTCACGATTCCGGTATCCGCCCAGGACGTGGTGACCTGCACGGTCATCAACGAACGCATCCCGGGCGACCCGGAACTCTCCATCAGCAAAACCGTTGACACCGAGTCCGTATCGGCGGTTGGCGATGAGGTCTCGTACACAGTGACGGCAACCAACTCGGGCGAGACAGCCTTCACCGCAGAAAACCCCGCGCGCCTCACCGACGACCTCAGCGACATTCTCGACGACGGCGTTTTGGACCAGGACAGCCTTCGCACAACCCTGACCTCCGGGGACAGCACCCCAGCAGCGACCCTCACGGGGTCGGAAATCACCTGGTCGGGCGCGCTGGCCGCGGGTGACAGCGTCAGCGTCACCTACACCGTTCGCTACACCGGCGAGGGAAACCGCGTCCTACACAACGTCGCCTGCATCCCTGCCGACATTGCCGCTGACCCGTACAAGACCTGCGCGGAGACCACCACCCCCGGCCCCGAGCCGGAGCCCACCCCGACTCCGACTGTTGAGCCCACGGAGGACCCCACCCCGACCCCAACGGACGACCCCACCCCGCCGGTTGATCCCACAGAGGACCCCACCCCGGTTCCCACCGTCGAGCCAAGCGAGGAGCCGGACCCGAGCGTGACGCCCGAGCCGAGCACCCCGTCAACGCCGGGGACGTCGGGACCTGGAACCACAACGCCTGGGCAGCCCGGGCTCGCCTCCACCGGAGCGCAGACCGGAGCGATCGGCGTCATCGGTGCCGGCCTGCTGGCCGCCGCGCTGCTCATCGGTCTGGCCCGTCGCCGTCGCGGAAGCCGGAGCGAGTAACACCGCGCAGCACCGGTGGTGAGTGCGGTGTGCACAGCACTCACCACAACCAGGAGGGGCACAGCAGTTCTGCTGTGCCCCTCCGTCGTGTTGTTTCGCCCCGCCAAATCAGCGATCAGCGATCAGCGATCAGCGATCAGCGATCAGCGATCAGCGATCAGCGACGCTACTCGACCAGCTTTCCGTCCACAGAAACATCCGTCATCAGGGCGGCAATCTCGTCAGGAATCGCGGGGATGGCCTCGTGCTCGACCGTTCCGTCCGCACTCCACACCATGTTCACCTGGAGTGCCGGGTCCTGCTCGGGGAAGTCGGCCCTGTTGTGGCAGCCCCGCGTCTCCCTGCGCTCGATTGCCGACTGAAGCGTCGCCCGTGCCGCGAGCAGCGACGACAGCAGGTCAAAGGCGTGGGCCAGGTCCTGGAACCCGGCGATATCCGGGTGAACCCCAATGTCTGGCAACTGCGCCTCAATGGCGGCGAGCTCCTCGAGACCCGCGAGGAGCCCCTCCTCCGTACGCACAACCCCGGCGTGCTGCGTCATGACCTCGCGCAGCGCCCGCTGAAGTACCCGAACATTCACCGGACCGTCGGCGGCAAGAAGCCCGTCGACCTCTGCCCGCGCCTCGTCCTCCGCTGCTCGTGAGCGCGGCTGAGCGGTCAGGCCAGCGGAGTACTCCGCCGCGTTTTCAGCCACAATCCGCCCGTACACCAACAGCTCGATCAGGGAGTTTCCTCCCAGCCGGTTCGCGCCGTGCAGTCCGGAGGCCGCCTCACCGATCGCGTACAGTCCGTCGACACCCGTTCCGTGATCCTCGGGGCGAACCCACACGCCACCCATCGAGTAGTGGGCGGTCGGGGCGATCTCGATCGGCTCGCGGGTGATGTCCTTCATCTGCAGCTCGAGCAGGGTCTGGTAGACCCGGGGCAGGCGCTCCATGATGACCTCGCGCGGCAGGTGTGACACGTCAAGCCACACGCCTCCCCGCTCCGTGCCACGCCCCTCGGCGATTTCCGTGTACGCGGCGAGCGCGACCCTGTCCCTGGTGGAGAGCTCCATGCGCTCCGGGTCGTATGACGCCATAAAGCGCTCACCGAGGGCGTTACGCAGCACGCCACCCTCACCTCTGGCCGCCTCGGAGACCAGGGTTCCGGCGTCCGTCTCCGGCTCGATGATTCCCGAGGGGTGGAACTGCACAAGTTCGGCGTCACGCAGACGCCCGCCGGCCAGAACGGCGAGGCGGAACGAGTCTCCGGTGTTCTCGTTGCGCCGGGACGACGTCCGACGCCAGATGCGGTTGTGCCCACCGGCGGCCAGGATGACCGAGTCCGCGTGAATAAGAACGCGCGTGCCGTCGGCCTGGACAAAACCGTACGCGCCAAACACCGCACCGTTGGAGGTCAGCAGCCGGGTGACGTACACGTCGTCGTAGATACGAACGCCCCGCTGCTCGGCCGCGTCGACCAGGGTGCGCTGAATGCTCAGGCCCGTGTAGTCACCGCTGAACGCTGTACGTCGGTATGTGTGGGCACCAAAAAAGCGCTGGCTGATCCGACCGTCGGCCTCACGGGCGAAGGGCATGCCGAGCTTTTCCAGGTCCTCAATCCCGCGCGCAGCGTTTTTGGTGACGATCTCAACGGTGCGGGGATCGGCGAGCAGGTAGCTTTCCTTCAGCGTGTCAGCCGCGTGCTGCTGCCAGCTGTCCTTCGGGTCCATTGTTCCCAGCGCCGCGTTGATTCCACCGGCCGCGAGGGAGGTGTGAGCGTCACCGCGCGGGCGCTTGCCCAGAACGATCACGTCGACGCCGCGGTCGGCGAGTTCAATGGCGGCGCGAAGGCCTGATCCCCCCGATCCGATCACCAGAACGGTGGTGGACAGTCGGCGCTCTGCCGGGTGTGACATGGGTGACTCCTTTGTCGTGTTGGGTGTGTTCTGCACGGTCGGTCCGGCACTCCCGGACCGAGGGGGTCTGGTTAGCGCGCCTCGTCGAGACGGCGGCTGAGCTCGGCGAGGAACGGGTCGATGAGGGGGCAGTCCCCCGCCCCCGCCCAGATGAACGGGTTATCTGCGGCGTCCGGAATCCACTCGGAGACCCAGGCATGAAGCGCAAAAAGCAGGCGCTCCCCTTTACGCACCGCCGGTCGGCCACCGTCTACTCCACGAAGCAGCCAGGTGACGCTGAGGCCGGGGTGCGGCGGGAGCTTTCTGATCTGGACGGGGCTGACGGCCTCGATGTAGACCTGCCCGTGGGCGTCCTCGGGGAGGCCCCTGATCACGGTGGCGATGGAGGGAACATCGTGCGAGCTGCCAATGATGAGGACGGGTCCGCAGCCCGACTCGCGGTCCCGCGTGGACGACGACGGCGTGGGGGTCTCGGTGGCGTCCAATGCGCCTGCGCTGCCGGACGGATAAACCGTCCCGCCCCGTCCACCGGCATCCCGATCATCAACGGTCAGGACCGACGACGAGTCAGTCCCGGTGCACCCCTCGGCGGTGCAGGTGTCTGCGTGCGTCGACGATGCTGCCCCGGGACAGGAACCGTGTTCTCGCTGGCGACGGTCACGGTCACGGTCCGCATTGGAGGGCTGCAACGAGGGCATGCCGATAAGCTTAGGCTTAGCTAACTATCCTGTCGAGGGTTCCACAGCGATGTGACGCCGGCACCGACCGGCTACTTCACGCTTCCCGCCGTCAAGCCGCCAACGATGTACCGCTGCAGGAATAGGAACAGCGCCATGACGGGGAGCGCAGAGAGCACAGCACCCGCGGCAAAAACGCTCCAGTTGCTGGTGAACTCGTCGGAGATCAACGAGTACAGGCCAACAGCCAGGGTCTGATTTTCCGGCGACACCAGGATCACGCTCGCGATCACAAAGTCATTTGTCGTGGCAATAAAGCTGAGCAGACCGACCACCGCGAGCACCGGCGCCACCAGCCGCAGAATGATCGTGAAGAAGATCCGGGCGTGACCGGCGCCATCCAGTCGTGCGGCCTCGTCAATGGCCGTTGGCACCGTGTTAAAGAACCCGTACATCAGATAGGTGTTCACGCCCAGCGCCCCGCCCAGATAGACCATGATCAGCGCGATCCGGCTGTCAAGACCAAGGAAGGGGAACACATCACCCAGGGTGGTCAGCAGCAGGAAGATGGCGACAACGGCCAGCAGCTGCGGAAAGATCTGGACGACCAAAAGCGTGAGCAGCCCAAAGCGTCGACCGGTGAACCGCATTCGACTAAACGCGTACGCCGCCAGCGCTCCAAGGAACACGGTTCCCAACGCGGTAATCAGGCCAACGATCATGGTGTTGGCAAACCACGCGGCAAACGGGCGGCGCTGGTTAGCAAAGAGAGCCTCAAAGCTGTCCAGCCCCACGCTCTGGAACAGCCCGTTTGAGCTCAGCAGCGTCCCGCCGGGATTCAGAGCGGCGGACAGCACATAGAGCAGGGGGAACACGGCAAAAACGATCATGATGACGCCGACCAGGTGCCGCCAGCCGGTGTCAGCAAACCAGCGGCGCGAGCGACGCCCGGTTGATCGGTTCCGCCGACTCGAGTCGAGTGTTGTGGGTGTCACGGTGGTTGTCATGTCAGTTCAGCTCCTCAAGGGCCTTGGTCCGCCGGAAACTGATCACGGCCACCAGGGACACCACAACAAAAATCAGGATAGAGAACGCGCTCGCCAGCCCGTAGTCACGATCAGCGCCCACAAAGGCGACCTTGTAGACCATCGAGATCAGGATGTCCGTTGCCCCCACGTTCAGATCGGCGGCGGCATCGCGCGGCCCACCTCCGGTGAGCAGGTAAATCAGGTTGAAGTTATTGAAGTTGAAGGCAAAGGAGGCGATGAGCAGGGGCGCAAGCGACACCAGAAGCAGGGGCAGCTTGATCAGGCGGAACACCGCCCAGGGCCGCGCGCCGTCAACGGTGGCCGCCTCCGTGAGCTCCTCGGGGATGGACTGCAGGGCCCCCGTGCAGACCAGGAACATGTACGGATATCCCAGCCACAGGTTGACGAGCAGGACTGACACCTTCGCCAACCACTCGTTGGTCAGCCACGGGATCGGTGCTCCGCCAAAAAAGACGTCGTTCACAAAGCCGAAGTCCTGGTTGAGTAGCCCGGACCAGACCAGCGCACCCAGGAACGCGGGGAAAGCGTAGGGCAGGATCATCAGCACCCGATAGAACCGAACCCCCTTCATCCGCGGGTGATTAAAGACGAGGGCAAGGAACAGCCCCAGCGCAAAACTGCTCAGGACAGACACCGCGGCAAAGACAAACGTCCACAGCGTGACGCCGATGAGTGGACCGCGGATACTCTCGTCGCTGATCGCCCTGGTGTAGTTGTCTGTCCCCACCACGATGCTCCAGCCGGGCATGAGTTCTGATCCGCCCGGATCGGTGAAGGCACCGGTCCCGATATCGCTGTAAACAACACCCGTTGTGGCGTCCGTCATGGTCCCGGCCTGCTCGTCGTAGATCAGGCTTGATGTGTACAGGTAGGCGGTGGAGCCGTCCGGGGTGCGCAGGGACCCGTCGTTGGGGTCGGTCGAGACCGGAACACTGAGCGCCGCCACCTGCTCCTGGGCGCCGATGATGTCGGCGAAGGTCAGTGTGCGGTAGCCATCCAGTGTTGTCCCGTCACTCTGCACGGGCTCCAGGGGGTTCTCGGCTGAACCGTGCAGAACCTGACCGTCCGGATCGGTGACGAGGAAACTGTACTCGCCCAGCTGCTCAAGAATTGTAACGGGGTACGCCGCCGAATCCGGCACCCTGGTCTGCGCCGACTGGATGAGCGCCGAGACGGCGTCATCCTTGGTGGAGTTGTGTCCCGTCCCGTAGTTGGTGAGCGAGATGTAGCCGGTGTACCCGATCACAAACACCTGGAACACCAGCAGGAACAGCACACCGGGGGCCAGGTACTTCAGCGGGAGCAACCCGCGAAGCAGGTAGATCAGGTTCAGCGCGATGGTGACGGCGGTGACGATGCCAAAAAGCAGCCACTCCTCCTTGACCAGCAGCACGTACAGCGCCAGGACACTGACCGCGTCAAGAACAGCGAGGAGGACAAGCGTGGTGATGCGCGCCCAGGTTCGGGGACTGCGGAACCGTCGCGGCGGGGGGACGCTGACCGTGGACGGTGCACCGTCGGGACGGGGCGAGGTGTCGGTGACGACGGACATGTGGGCTCACTTCTGCCGGGGCGTGTGGCGGGGAGGACGGGAGCGCCTCGGGCTGGCGCAGGGACGAATGGGTGTGCGGGAGAACCCGCGCACAGGAGACGACGGGAACGCGGGAGGGCCGGGCCCAGCGCACCCGCGCCGGACCCGCCCCGTCGCCGTATTACTCGATCGCCGACTGCACGTCGGCGGCCATCTTCTCCCACAGCGCTGCGGCGTCTCCGCCGTCAACAATTCCGGCCTCCGTCACACCCCAGAACTGCCACACCTGCCCCATCTCTGGGATTGCTGGCATCGGCACGCCTCCCGCGCCGACCTCACTGAACGCGGCGATGATCGGGTCGGCGGCCGCTGCCTCCGCGGCGGCGGTCAGGGCCGGAGCGCGTCCGCCCACCTCAAAGAGCTGCGTCTGCACGTCCTCCGTCGCGATGAAGTTGGTGAGGAACTCGTTCGCGGCCAGGGTGTTTCCGCTCTTTGCGCTCAGGAAAAACGCCTGAACACCAACAAAGGGGGTGGCGTCCTGTCCACCGGCGCTCGGGATCGGGTCAACCGCAACGGAGATCCCGGCATCCTGCGCATCAGCCACGTTCCACGGCCCCGTGATGAAGAACGGGGTGTCACCGTTGTTGAACTTCTCTTTGGCAATGTCGCCGGTGACGGAGGTGCTGATCAGACCTGCCTCCCCCTGCTCGCCCAGCCACTCGGCAAAGGCGACGCCGCTCTCGTCACCGAGCGTCAGCGCGTTGGGGTCGTAATTGCCGTCGGCATCCGTGGCAAAAACCTGGTTCCCGAACGAGGCTTGGAACGGGTACAGGTGGTACGGGTCAGATTCGGGTCCCTGCTGGACGAGGAAGGGGAACTCCGTTCCGGCCTCCTCACCCGCGGCAATCATGGCGTCGTAGTCGGCGGGGGCGTCGGGGGCAAGGTCCGTGTTGCGGAGCAGCGCAATCGACTCGATGGAGTACGGGACACCGTAGTTGTTGCCGTTGTAACCGACCGCCTGAAGCGCGATGTCCTCAAACCCCGCGGCGGTGTCGCCCAGCTCCACCGGCTGGACCACACCGTTGGTCACGAAATTGCCCAGCCAGTCGTGCGCTCCGATGGTGATGTCGGGACCCTCACCCGTTGGGACCTGGGCAACAAAGTCTTCCTGGATGTCGGCGAAGTCTTTCTGGACCAGCTCCACGTCCACCCCGCTTGACTCGGTGAATGCGGCCGCGGCCTCCTCGATGACCGGTGCGCGGTCGGCGTCAACCCAGATCGTAAGCGACCCGGCTGCGGCGGCGGAGCTGCCGTCGGTTGTGGATTCTGTGCCTCCGGAGCAGCCGCTGAGGACGAGGGCCGTAATGGCGCTGGCTGCGCCGGCGATCAGGAGTCGACGGGTGTTCACCTTCATTGGTGTGCCTTTCGGTGGGGTTGGGGGCCCCGGTCGACGATGACCTTGCTGGTTCCCCCGCTCGCCGCGAATGCTGCAAGCGTTTACAGGTATAACCGAGATCAGGCAGGAAGCGCAATCCGGCAAATGAAACAATTCGGTCACGCGCCTCGGCGTGCGGCGGATCAATTCCGCAAGCGCTTGCACATCGTGTCAGATGGCCTACAGTAAATGCCATGACCACCGAGGCTCACGACGCGTCAGAGTCGACGCTCCCCACGCAGACCCCTGCCCGCCCCACGGCCCCCGGCACCGAATGGTGGCGAAGCGCCGTGATCTACCAGATCTATCCGCGT
>JBQELM010000013.1:0-729 GCA_052103915.1 Mycetocola sp.
TGATCGTCGGAATCATCACCGGATTTGTCGTCGCACACCAGGTCAATAAGTCCCAGGCAGGGCATGACTTTTTTGCCGAGGTTGATGGCCGCATCCGCGAGTTCACCGACTCGGTCACGGACGCGTACAACAAGCGTGAGGCGGAGCTTCGCCTGCGCGACGACGCGTAGCCGCGCCTCACCACCCCACCCCCTCTCCACACGTCACCGAACGGACCCATGAAGACCGCTGATATTCGTCAACGCTGGCTCGACTTCTTTGGCACGAGGGAGCACACCGTTGTTCCGTCCGCCTCGCTTGTCAGCGACGACCCCTCGCTCCTGTTCACCGTCGCGGGCATGGTTCCCTTTGTTCCATACCTGACCGGTGTTGTCCCCGCGCCGTACGACCGGGCAACAAGTGTGCAGAAGTGCATCAGGACAAACGACATCGAAGAGGTGGGCAAGACCCCGCGTCACGGCACCTTCTTCCAGATGAATGGCAACTTCTCCTTTGGCGACTACTTCAAAGAGGGCGCCATCGGATACGCGTGGGAGCTGCTGACAAGCTCTGAGCTTGCGGGAGGCTACGGCTTTGACCCGAAGGACCTGTGGGTCACCGTGTACAAGGACGACGACGAGGCCGTTGCGCTCTGGAAAAAGATTGCGGGCCTTCCGGACGAGCGCATTCAGCGCCTGGACAAGGACACCAACTACTGGTCAACAGGACAGCCTGGACCGGCAGGGCCCT
>JBQELM010000013.1:739-13121 GCA_052103915.1 Mycetocola sp.
ATCACCAATGTGCGCAGCAAGGTCGACTTTGACATCGTTGGTGAACTGCCAAAGAAGAACATCGACACCGGCATGGGTCTTGAGCGTGTTGCGTTCCTCAAGCAGGGTGTTGAGAACATGTACGAGATCGATCAGGTCCGTCCTGTTCTTGATCGTGCAGCCGAACTGAGCGGTCGTCGCTACGGCGCCAACCACGAAGACGATGTTCGCATGCGGGTCGTCGCCGACCACGTGCGCTCCTCGCTGATGCTGATGAGTGATGGCGTGAGCCCGTCCAACGAGGGACGCGGTTACATTCTCCGTCGCCTGCTGCGCCGTTCTGTCCGCGCCATGCGTTTGCTTGGTGTTGAGGACGCCACGTTCCCCGAACTGTTTGCCGCCTCGCGGGACGCCATGAAGGAGTCTTACCCCGAGGTGGAGACCGGCTACGGCCACATCTCCCAGCTGGCCAACAACGAGGAGCAGACCTTCCTGCGCACCCTCGCCTCCGGAACGACCATTCTTGATGTTGCACTCACCGACTCGAAGAAGGCCGGGCGCACCTCGCTGCCCGGTGACTCCGCGTTCCTACTGCACGACACCTACGGCTTCCCGATCGATCTGACGCTTGAGATTGCGGAAGAGTCGGGCCTCAGCGTTGACCGGCGTGAGTTTGACCGGTTGATGTCAGAGCAGCGCTCGCGCGCCAAGGCTGATGCCAAGGCCAAGAAGACCCAGATGGCCGATCTGACGGTGTACTCCGACTACCGGAGCAAGGGTGAAACGATCTTCACCGGCTACACCGAGCTGCAGACGGAGTCGCGGGTTCTTGGCATCATCGTTGACGGTGTCCCCACCGACCGGGCGACCGCTGGCCAGCGGGCAGAGGTCATCCTGACCGAGACAGCGCTGTACGCCGAATCGGGTGGACAGGACGCCGATCAGGGAACAATCGTCGGCCCCGGCTACGAGCTTGAGGTCATTGACGTGCAGAAGCCCGTCGCCGGTCTCATCTCGCACTCGGTTGTTGTCACCCACGGTGAAGTCCACGTTGATGCCCCCGCAACAAGCATCGTTGACAGTGACTACCGTCGTGGTGCCCGCCAGGCACACTCGGGCACGCACATCATCCACGCAGCGCTCCGTGAGGTCCTCGGCGAGAACGCACATCAGTCCGGGTCGTTTAACAAGGCCGGGTACCTGCGTCTTGACTTCTCCTGGAACCAGGCGCTGAGCCGCGACACCAAAACAGAGATCGAGGAAATCGCGAACAACGCGATTCGCGACAACCTGCAGGTGACCACGCGTGAGCTGAGCCTTGATGAGGCAAAGTCCCTTGGTGCCATGGCGCTGTTTGGCGAGAAGTACGGTTCAACCGTGCGGATGGTTGATATTGGTGGTCCGTGGTCACGGGAGCTCTGCGCTGGAACGCACGTCTCAACAAGCGCTGAAATCGGCATGATCAACCTGGTGAGCGAGTCGAGCGTTGGCTCAACTAACCGTCGTGTTGAGTCTCTTGTTGGCCTTGAAGCATTCCGCGAGTTCGCTGCGGAGCGGGCCCTCGTGACCGAACTGACTGCCTCGCTGAAGACCCCGAAGGATCAGCTGATCACGCGGATCTCTGAACTTTCGTCGTCGCTCAAGCAGGCGGAGAAGAAGATTCAGAGCTTTGAGGCTCAGGCCCTGCAGCAGCGTGTTCCCGCGCTGCTTGGTGCTGCTCAGCGTCACGGTGCTCTTCAGGTGGTTGCTGAAGACCTCGGTTCCCTTGCGTCAGCTGACGATCTGCGTCACCTGGCCACCTCGGTGCGCGAGCGCCTCGCCGACCAGGCAGCCGTTGTTGTCCTGACCGGTGTGGTGTCGGAGCGGCCCATTGTTCTTGTTGCCACAACGTCGGCGGCACGTGACGCCGGTGTGAAGGCCGGTGCCCTGGTGCGCACGGCGGCTCAGGTGCTTGGCGGAGGCGGTGGCGGCAAGGACGATCTGGCACAGGGTGGCGGACAGAACCCTGCCGCGATCCCCGACGCCCTGCGCGCTGTTATTGCGCAACTGCCCGCCTAAGCATCGTGCGCCAAGGGATCAGGATCGGTATCGACGTCGGCACGGCGCGGGTGGGGGTTGCGAGCTGCGATCTGCACGGCATCCTTGCCACGCCCGTTGAGACGGTCGCGCGTGCGGCCGACGACGATAGCGACATTCTTCGCGTGGTTCAGATCGTTGCTGAACGCGAGGCCATTGAGGTGATCGTGGGCGAGCCCATGGCACTGTCCGGCCGTGAGACCGCATCAACTCAGGACGCGATCGGCTTTGCCGAACGGTTGGCTGCACGGGTTGATGTCCCGGTGCGTCTGGTCGACGAGAGAATGTCGACGGTCAGCGCTCACCAGGCCTTGCGTAGTGCAGGGCGGAAGCAAAAGGGAACGCGGTCGATCATCGATCAGGCCGCGGCGGTGGTCATTCTGCAACACGCGCTCGACAGCGAGCGGTCGTCGGGGCGTGAACCGGGCCGAGCTGTGCCGGTTTCCAGCGATACAGGAGAGGGCGCATGAGCCAGGACACCCCCGACCGGCCGCCGATGACCCGACGCGAACGGCGGGAGCAGTTGCACCGAGCAACGTCGCAGCCCTCCGCCGGATCGTCGCGCTCGACCTCGGGGCAGGCCCCTGCCTCAGAGCCCGGTGGGGGACCTGCGCGGCCGTCCGGACCGGGAGCCCACCACCCTCAGAGTCCGTCGCCCGCAGCGGAAGAGTCACCGGCAGCACGCGCCGCGGCCGAGTCACCCGCAACGTGGCAGGCGCCATCCGCACCAAACGATCCGATGCGGGATCCCTCGGCCTCCGCGCCGCAGAGTGCCCCGTCGGCGCAGGGCCCACGGGACCAGCAAGCAACACCGGAGAAGAGCCACCCGGCCGCGTCTGCTGAGCTCGGCGAAAGCCATCCGGAGAACAGCTTCGAGTCGCTGCTTGGCTTTGGTGATGATGCGGGGGCTGAGCAGGACAGCAGCACAGCGCGATCAGGACGCGACCAGCGCGTGGGAGCACAGTCATCCCTGACATCCACGGCGGCGGGGGACTCAGGCGTGAACGCTCCGAGCGACCGTGAGCGGCGACGTCAAGCGCTCAATAGTGATTCTGCTCCGCAGCGCCGTCGTGGACGATGGATCAAACCGGTCATTGTGGTTGTGGTCATCGTTTCGATCCTTGGCGGCGGCGCCGTGTTTGCCTACTCAATGTTTAAGCCGCAGATCGACGCGATCGCTGCGCGTTTCCAGCCGAGTGACTACGAGGGCGACGGAACCGGCGAGGTGATGATCCAGATTGTTGAGGGTGATAACGGTGAGGATATCGCTGCAACGCTGGCGGACAACGATGTGGTTCTGACCTCCCGCGCGTTTTACTCCCTGCTGCTTGGGCAGCCGACGGAAATTGTTTTCCACCCCGGCACCTACCGGCTCAAGCAGCAGATGAGCGCTCAGGCCGCGCTGACGGCGTTGCAGGATGAAGCCAATCGCCTGGAGAACGGTTTTGTGATCCCGGAAGGTACGGGAATCGACGACGTGTTTAGCATCATCAGTGCCGGTCTTGATATTCCCGTTAAGGATCTGGAAAAGGCGGCAGAAGACCCCAGCTCATTTGGTCTTCCAGCCGAAGCGACCACCCTTGAGGGCTTCCTGTTCCCCGCCACGTACACGTTTGAGCCGGGCGTGAGCGCCACAGAGGTTCTGACCCGTCTTGTTGATCGGAGCCTCAGCGCGCTGGACGACGCGGGAGTTGAACCAGATAAGCGGTGGACAACGGTGATTCTGGCTTCGCTGATTCAACGCGAGGCGGGCTTGGCCCCCGACTATCCCAAGGTGGCGCGGGTGTTCCTCAACCGTCTTGACAGTGAACTGTGGCCGAGCGGACTCCTCCAGTCGGACGCGACGGTCGCGTACGGCACGGGCAACACCCACACGGTTGAGACAACGCCGGCCGAGCGAGCTGACGCGTCAAACCCGTACAACACCTATGCCAATCCTGGGCTCCCCGTTGGACCGATATCTAACCCGGGTGATCTTGCGATCAACGCCGCGTTGAACCCGGCAGACGGCGACTGGCTCTACTTTGTGACCTGGAATCTTGATTCGGGGGAGACCGCGTTTTCCACGACCCTCGAGGAGCACGAGGCCGCTGTGGCCCGGTGGCAGGAGTGGATGGCGGCGAACAGGTGAGTAACGTTCTAGCCGACACCCAGACAGTTCTTGCGGTGTGGGGCTCGCCCATCGCGCATTCTCTGTCACCGGTCTTGCACAGCACGGCGTACAGGATCCTCGGTCGCACATGGAGCTATGGGCGCCGAGAGGTGACGGAAGCAGAATTTGATTCCGTCCTGGCCGAGCGTGATCAGACGTGGCGGGGACTGTCGTTGACCATGCCCCTCAAGAACCGCGCGTATCAGGCGGCAGATCAGCGTGACCGTGTCAGTACCCTGACGGGGGCAAGCAACACACTGGTTTTCACCAGTGCGGGTGTGATTGCGGCAAACAGCGATGTGACCGGGATGGTCAGAGCACTGGATGACGCCGGTGCAGGAAAGGTGCAGAGCGCGGCTGTGATCGGCGGCGGTGCGACGGCGGCCAGCGCCCTGTGCGCACTGGCGGAGCGCGGTGCCTCAGAGGTGACGCTGTATCTCCGCTCGGTTTCCCGCGCTCACGACCTTGAGCCCGTTGCCGCGGCGCTTGGGATGAATCTGCACGTGCGCTCGATGCCCGACCTGGCCTCGGGGGAGGAACAACTGCTGATTTCCACGATCCCCGGTCCCGCCCAGGACGGACTCGAGCTTCCGTCGGGGCGTTTCCGCGGAGTCCCTGTCCTTGACGTTGCCTACGCGCCGTGGCCAAGCCGCATTGCCACGCACGTGGTCGCTGACGGTTCGGTTGCGGCCAGTGGTCGGGACATGCTCATTCATCAGGCCATCGCCCAGATCAAACTGTTCAGCTTTGGACGCAGCGACCAGGCACTGCCTGAGGAAGACGTTGTCCTGTCAGCGATGAGGGCCGCGGTCGCCTAGTCGCTGCCCACAGCGGGTGTTCGCCACCCTCATCTCTCACTTTGGCTCCGGAGGCGTTCCGGAGCGTGTGCATGCTATGGAAAGATAGAAAAATGCTTCGTTGGTTGACGGCCGGGGAATCCCACGGCCCAGAACTCATTGCCGTGCTTGAGGGCCTTCCCTCCGGCGTCCCTGTGACCCTTGACGCGATCCGCGCGGATCTTGCTCGTCGGAAGCTGGGCTATGGCCGCGGCTCACGAATGAAGTTTGAGCAGGACCAGCTGAATCTCTCCGGCGGTGTTCGTCACGGCCTGAGTCTTGGTGGCCCTGTCGCCCTCCGCGTTGGCAACACCGAGTGGCCCAAGTGGCAAGAGGTCATGAACCCCGAGCCGGTTGAACTGACCGACGCGTCACGGGGTCGTTCTGCCCCGCTGACGCGTCCGCGTCCGGGGCACGCCGACCTGGTTGGTATGCAGAAGTATGACTTTGATGAGGCCCGCCCCGTTCTTGAGCGCGCGAGTGCGCGCGAGACGGCGGCCCGTGTTGCGCTTGGCGCCATCGCGAAGTCGTTCCTCGCCGAGCTCGGCATCTCCCTGGTGTCTCACACGCTGTCAATCGGTCCTGTGCGCGTCCCTGAGGGGGCACCGCTTCCGCTTCCTGGCGACGTCGCTGCCCTTGATGCCGATCCGCTCCGCTGCTTTGACGCCGCCACAAGTGAGCGCATGGTGGCAGAGGTTGACGACACCAAAAAGTCGGGGGACACCGTTGGCGGTGTTGTTGAGGTCATTGCTTACGGCCTCCCCGCTGGCCTTGGTTCCTACGTGCACTGGGACCGCCGCCTTGACGGCCAGCTTGCCGCGGCACTGATGGGTATCCAGGCCATTAAGGGTGTTGAGGTTGGCGACGGTTTCCTCACAACCACACGCCGCGGTTCCGCAGCCCACGACGAGCTTGTTGTGGGTGAAGACGGCATCGCCCGCACCAGCAACCGCGCTGGAGGTATTGAGGGCGGCATGAGTACCGGAACACCGCTGCGTGTGCGTGCCGGCATGAAGCCCATTGCCACTGTTCCGCACTCGCTTCGGACGATTGACGTTGCGACGGGTGAAGCAGCGGGAGCGCACCACCAGCGGTCAGACGTGTGTGCTGTGCCCGCTGCCGGTGTTGTTGCCGAGGCGATGGTCGCCCTTGTCCTGGCGAACAGTGTTGTTGAGAAGTTTGGCGGAGACAGCGTGGGGGAGACCCGGCGCAATCTTGAGGCGTACCGCGCCGAGATCGCCTCACGTCTGCACACCAGCCCGGAGTTGGCGGACGAGTCCTGATGGCCCGCCCCCTTGCCGTGCTGATCGGTCCGATGGGGGTGGGTAAAACCCGGCTGGGTAAGCGGGTGGCCAAGGCAAATGGCGTGCCATTTACCGATACGGACAAGGTCATCGTTGCCGAGCACGGACCCATCACCCAGATTTTTGCCGACCACGGTGAAGCCTGGTTTAGGGACTTAGAAAGCGCGGCGGTTCTTACCGCGCTTGAGGGGGAGGGCATCCTCTCGCTTGGCGGTGGGGCTGTTCTTCATCCAGCGACACGTGCGGCGCTTGCCGATCACACCGTTGTTTTTCTGACCTCGGATGCCGAGTCGGTGCTCGCCCGGATCGACGTCAGTAAGCGCCCGTTGCTGCGCGATGATCCCGGTGCGTGGGAACGAATCTTCCGTGAGCGCGAGCCGATCTACCGTGAGCTTGCCACCCATATCGTTGACACGTCATCCACACCGATGGAGACGCTTGTGGGCCGCATCAGTGACCTTGTTGTCCCGACGGAGAAGGAGACCCGTGACTGAAACAACGCGCATTCAGGTGAGTGGTGATGAGTCCTACGAGATTCACGTGGGGCGAGGGATCTGTGATCTGGACACCCTCACGGACGCTCTGGGTGACGGTGTCGCCAAGGTCCTGATTGTCCACCCGCCAACGCTCGCCGCTCAGGCCGCAGCGTTGCGGGAGACGCTGGCGGAGACGTTCCAGGTGATTCTGGCCGAAATTCCCGATGCGGAGGCGGGCAAGCGGGTTGAGGTCGCGGCTTTCTGCTGGCAGATCATGGGTCAGGCCGACTTCACCAGGACGGACGCCGTCATTGGCTTTGGCGGCGGCGCGGTCACAGACCTGGCCGGTTTTGTTGCCGCGACGTGGTTGCGTGGTGTGCGGCTTGTTCAGATTCCCACCTCCGTTCTTGGTGGAGTAGATGCCGCCGTTGGGGGCAAGACGGGGATCAACACCAATGAGGGGAAAAACCTGGTTGGTGCCTTCTACGCTCCGTACCGTGTCCTGGTTGACCTTGAACTGCTTGACACGCTGCCGCGTAACGAGATCCTGACCGGTTTTGCCGAGATCGTGAAGGCCGGTTTTATCGCTGAGCCAGAGATCCTTGACATCATCGAGGCCGACGTTGACCTGGCGACCGATCCCAGCAGTGAGCAGTTCCGTCGCTGTATGGAGCTGGCCATTGCGATGAAGGCCCGCGTTGTGGGTGAGGACTTCGCCGAGGCTGGCCTGCGCGAGATCCTCAACTACGGCCACACCCTCGGCCACGCCATCGAGCACGCTGAGCGCTACCAGTGGCGTCACGGTGCGGCAGTGTCGGTTGGGATGGTTTTCGCCGCAGAGCTGTCCCGCCTGGCTGGCCGACTTCCTGACGCGGTTGTTGACCGCCACCGTCGTATCCTTGACTCCCTGTCGCTGCCAACCAGCTACCCGATTGGTCGCTGGAACACCCTGCTTGCGACGATGCAACGAGACAAGAAGGCGCGCGCGGGAATGCTCCGCTTTGTTGTTCTTGATGACACGGCAAAGCCGACCATCCTGAACGGTCCAGACACCTCGCTCCTCTTTGCTGCCTACCAGGAGGTGGGCGAGTGATGTCGCTGACGCAGAGTGTTCTTGTTCTGAACGGGCCCAACCTTGGTCGTCTTGGCTCCCGCCAGCCGGAGGTATACGGTTCGGCGACGCTTGATGATCTTGCCGATGCCCTGACCGGCTGGGCACCCGACGGCTGGTCAACGGAGGTCAGGCAGACGGACAACGAGTCGCAGCTGATCGGGTGGTTGCACGAGGCCGTTGATACCCGCCGACCCGTGATCCTGAACCCGGCAGCGTTCACCCACTACAGCTACGGGCTCCGAGATGCGGCGGTTCTCCTGCCGGAGGCGGGGATTCCTCTGATCGAGGTTCACATTTCTAACCCGCACGCACGCGAGGCGTTTCGGCAGCACAGCACGATCTCTGCGGTTGCTAGCGGAGTCATCGCAGGCTTCGGCTTTGACTCCTACCGACTTGCTCTCAGCGCCATCACGGGTTGATGCGGTGTTGGCCGTGACCGCGGCTGCCGCTAAACTGTCCACTCGGGCCGGTTCTGGCCACTCATCCACGCGAACGGAACATCTTCTCCATGGCATCCACTGCTGACATCAAGAACGGCGTTGTCCTCTCCATCGACGGGCAGCTCTGGTCCGTCATCGAGTTCCAGCACGTGAAGCCGGGTAAGGGTGGCGCCTTTGTGCGCACCAAGCTGAAGAACGTTGTCACGGGCAAGACCGTTGACCGCACCTACAACGCCGGCGCAAAGATCGAGATCGAGAACGTCGACCGTCGCGACTACACCTACCTGTACAACGATGGCGACAGCTTCGTCTTCATGGATCAGGCTGACTACGACCAGCTGCAGGTTCCCGCGGCCACCGTTGGTGACGCCTCCAACTTCATGCTTGAGAACCAGAGCGTCACCATCGCCATGAACAACGGCAACCCGCTCTACGTTGAGCTGCCTGCCTCGGTCGTTCTTGAGATCACCTACACCGAGCCGGGCCTGCAGGGCGACCGCTCCACCGGTGGAACCAAGGACGCAACCGTTGAGACCGGATACCAGATCCAGGTCCCGCTGTTCCTTGAGACCGGAACCAAGGTCAAGGTTGACACGCGCACCGGCGACTACCTGGGCCGCGTCAACGACTAGTGAGCGCCCGCAGTAAGGCGCGTAAGCGCGCCATCGACATTTTGTACGGTGCAGAACTGCGCAAGCAGGAGATCGCCGATGCGCTGGCCGATGCCGCTCGTCGTGCGGCATCGGAGCCGGAGCGTGAGGCGTCGTGGCTGTACGCTCGCGACATCGTTGACGGCGTTCGCGACCACAGCGACGAAATCGATGAGCAGATCCAGACCTACGCGCAGGGGTGGACCCTGGCGCGGATGCCCCACGTGGATCGCGCGATTCTTCGTATCGGTGTGTGGGAGATCCTGTTTAACGACGAGGTTCCTGCCGGGGTCGCCATTGACGAAGCCGTTGAGTCGGCCAAGACACTGTCAACCGACGACTCGCCCAGCTTTGTGAACGGCCTGCTTGCCCGGATCGCGCAGGCCAACGCCGCGGTTTAGCCCCTGAGCTGGCAGGGCCACGTCCTGTTGAGTTGTTCCGCACAGGTCCCCGTCGTGCCCAGAGCACGCCGGGGACCTGTGTTGTGTTCGGACGGGGCGGTTGATCTGCGTGGCCTGCTCGATTCGCGCTGTGACCTGCGCTAGGCTTTTGGCAACACCACAACCTTTAAGACCGTCCAGAGAGGCGGAGAAGGGAGTCGGCATGACCGCACGCACTGTGCTGCATGAGGCTGACATCACTCGGGCGTTGACCCGAATAGCCCACGAAATTATTGAATCCAACCGTGGCGCTGAGGGACTTGTTCTCGTGGGAATCCCCACTCGAGGCGTCTTCCTCGCTCAGCGCATCTCCGCCCTGATCTCACGGATCGCGGGTGTTGAGGTTCCGGTTGGCTCACTTGACGTCACGCTCTACCGTGACGACCTCGACCGCAACCCCACCCGGTCTCCGCAGGCGACTCAGATCCCCGACGAGGCTATTGACGGTGCGGTTGTTGTGCTCGTTGATGATGTGCTGTTCTCCGGCCGGACCATCAGGGCTGCCCTTGACGCCCTGGGTGATCACGGTCGCCCGCGGGCCGTCCGTCTGGCGACGCTTGTTGACCGTGGACACCGGGAGCTGCCGATCCGTCCCGACTTTGTTGGCAAGAACCTACCCTCTGCTCAGAGCGAGCGAATCAACGTTCACCTGGTTGAGGTTGACGGGGTCGACGAGGTCAGTATCGAGGATCGCGCATGAGGCACCTTCTGAGCACCCAAGCTCTGAGCCGGGAGCAGGCTATCCAGCTGCTTGACGTGGCAGAGGACATGTCAGACACGCAGCGCCGCGAGGTTAAGAAGTTGCCAACGCTGCGCGGCAAGACCGTGGTTAACCTGTTTTTTGAGGACTCAACCCGCACCAGAATGTCGTTTGAGGCCGCAGCAAAGCGCCTGTCCGCCGACGTCATCAACTTCTCGGCCAAGGGCTCAAGCGTCTCAAAGGGCGAGAGCCTGAAGGACACCGCTCAGACGTTGCAGGCCATGGGCGCCGACGCCGTGGTGATCAGGCACTCCGCCTCGGGAGCACCCCAGACCCTCGCAAGCAGCGGCTGGATCAACGCCGGTGTTCTGAATGCCGGAGACGGCACCCACGAACACCCAACACAGGCCCTGCTCGACGCGTTCACGATGCGGAAGCGGCGCCACGGTTCCGACTCGCGCGGGAAAGGCCTTGACGGCTACCGCGTCACCATTGTGGGCGACATTCTGCACTCCCGTGTGGCCAGATCAAATGTGTGGCTGCTCTCAACCCTGGGCGCGGAGGTCACCCTTGTGGGCCCGCCAACCCTCGTTCCGGTGGGAACGCAGGGGTGGCCCGCCACCATCAGCTACGACCTGGATGAGGCCATCGACGCCGAGCCGGACGCACTCATGATGCTGCGCATCCAGGCGGAGCGCATGAACGATGCCTACTTCCCGAACGCCCGCGAGTACTCACGTCTGTGGGGCTTTGACGACCGGCGTTTGGCGCGCCTGCCGGGGCGTAGCATTGTCATGCACCCTGGTCCAATGAATCGTGGGCTAGAAATTTCGGCACGAGCCGCGGACGACCCGCGGTCCACCGTGCTTGAGCAGGTGGCTAATGGTGTGTCCATCCGTATGGCCGCCCTGTATTTGCTGTTGTCCGGAGCCGGAGAGGAACACCAGTCATGACCAATCGAGAGTTCCTGATTCGTGGTGCCCAGCTGGTTGACGGGAGCCTGAGTGACATCCGCGTCTCCAACGGCCGGGTTGTTGCCCTCGGTTCAGCCCTGTCCGCCGATGGGGCAGAGGTGATTGACGCCGCCGGTCTGATCGCGCTCCCCGGTCTTGTTGATTTGCACACCCACCTGCGTGAGCCGGGATACGAGCAGAGTGAAACCGTTCTGACCGGAACGCGGGCCGCCGCGGCCGGTGGTTTCACCGCCGTGTTCGCCATGGCAAACACCTCGCCCGTTGCTGACACCGCCGGTGTTGTTGAGCAGGAGCTTGCACTGGGTGAGGCTGCGGGATACGCCAGGGTGCAACCGATCGGCGCTGTCACCGTTGGTCTCAAGGGGGAGCGGCTTGCGGAGCTTGGTGCCATGGCACACTCGCGCGCGACTGTCCGAGTCTTCTCCGACGACGGCTTCTGCGTCTCCGATTCCCGTCTGATGCGTCGCGCGCTGGAATACGTCAAGAGTGTTGACGGTGTGATCGCCCAGCACGCCCAGGACCCCAACCTCACCGTTGGAGCTCAGATGAACGAGGGCACCGTGTCGGCGGAGCTTGGTCTCACCGGCTGGCCAGCGGTCGCAGAGGAATCCATCATCGCTCGCGACGTCCTCCTTGCTGAGCACGTTGGCGCACGACTGCACGTCTGCCACCTCTCCACCGCGGGAAGCGTTGAGGTTCTGCGCTGGGCCAAGGCCCGTGGAGCGCAGGTCACCGCGGAGGTCACACCGCACCACCTGCTGCTGACGGAGGAGCTGGTCAGAGGATACGACGCCAGGTACAAGGTCAACCCGCCGTTGCGCCGCCAGGAGGACGTGGACGCTCTGCGTGCTGCTGTGGCGGACGGAACCATCGACATCGTCGCCACCGACCACGCGCCGCACCCCGTTGAGGCGAAGGAGTGCGAGTGGCCGGCCGCAGCCAACGGCATGGTTGGACTGGAGTCTGCGCTCTCCGTCGTGCAGGAGACTCTGGTCAACACCGGCCTGATCGGCTGGAGCGATGTGTCGCGAATTCTTTCAGAGGCACCGGCTCGTATCGGCCGGATCACCGGCCAGGGCGAGCCCATCGCTGTCGGATCAGTCGCGGAGATTACGCTGTACGATCCCACGCCGGTGCGTGCGTTTGGCACCGACCTGCTGCGTGGCCAGGCCGTGAACTCTCCGTTCATCGGAACCTCACTCCCCGGTCGGGTGGTGTGGACCTTCCACGACGGGTACCCC
>JBQELM010000013.1:13131-16608 GCA_052103915.1 Mycetocola sp.
GAGTTGGTCCGTGCTTGAGCGGCTGATCCCCGGCCTCATCGTTGTTGCGGTCCTTGTCCTGATCATCGGCCTGATGATCTGGGGCTGGAAGGCGAGGGGGCGACGCGGAGCACCACTGGCCGCGCAACTGGCCCCCGTGCCCGAATCGTTGACCGACCCGCTGACCGTTTCCACCTTCTATGTGGCCACCACCACGCACGGTGACCCGCTCGACCGGGTCAGCATTCCGGGTCTAGGCTTCAGAGCTAAGGCGCAGCTCAGTGTCGCGCCGGAGGGCGTGATCATTGCCGCAACGGGGGAGCCACAGGTTTTTATCCCCGCCGCTCAGATCCGTGGATCACAACAGGCCACCTGGACCATTGACCGCGTTGTTGAAGATGGCGGGCTGACCGTCATCACCTGGCAGCTGGGCGACACCGTCCTCGACAGCCACTTCCGCGTCGAAACCGCTGCTGAGCAGCACACAATCATCAACCGAACCCTCGCCCTGCAGGGAACGGTTCCGTCAACAAGCGAGAGCGATACTGCATCATGACCAGTCCAAGCTTCCGTCCGGCACCGGCCGCTGTCCTCGTGCTGGAGGACGGCACCCGATTCTCCGGACGTGCTTACGGTGCCACGGGCACAACCGTTGGTGAGCTCGTCTTCGCAACCGGCATGACCGGATACCAGGAGACCATCACCGACCCGTCCTACGCGGGGCAGATCGTCATGATGACGGCACCGCATATCGGTAACACCGGCGTCAACGACCCTGACCGTGAGTCACGTCGTAACTGGGTTGCCGGCTTTGTTGTGCGCGACCCATCCAGAGTTGTCTCCAACTTCCGTGCCCAGGACAGCCTGGACAACGACCTCGTGTCCGACGGCATTGTCGGCATCAGCGGTGTAGACACGCGTGCCATCACCCGCCACATCCGCTCGGCAGGGTCGATGCGTGCCGGAATCTTCTCCGGGGCAGACGCCGAGCTCAGCGATGGTGAGCAGCTGAGCATTGTCACCTCAAGTGCCGGAATGGCCGGTCGTAACCTGTCCGCCGATGTCTCAACCGACCACCCGTACGCGCTGCCTGCGCAGGGCGAGCGAGTGGGAACGGTCGCCGTTCTTGACCTGGGGGTGAAGCAGTCGACGCTGAACTACCTGGCCGAGCGTGGCTTTGAGGTTCAGGTTCTGCCGCAGACCGTCACCGCCGACCACGTGCTCTCGCTGAACCCTGACGCACTGTTCTTCTCGAACGGCCCGGGCGACCCCGCCGCGAGCGAGGCACACGTCCAGC
The DNA here is from genome assembly GCA_052103915.1 of Mycetocola sp. GTDB lineage: Bacteria > Actinomycetota > Actinomycetes > Actinomycetales > Microbacteriaceae > Mycetocola_B. Next base: position 14,408 of record JBQELM010000013.1, read on the forward strand.
TGCTTCGCACGGTGCTCCGCGCCGGCGTGCCGTACTTCGGCATCTGCTTCGGCAACCAGCTGCTGGGCCGCGCCCTTGGTTTCGGCACGTACAAGCTGCCGTTTGGTCACCGTGGCATCAACCAGCCGGTGCTGGACAAGGCCACCGGCCGGGTAGAGATCACCAGCCAGAACCACGGTTTTGCCGTCGACCTTCCCATCGAGGGCCGCCACGCCAGTCCCGAGGGCTTTGGCGAGGTTGAGGTCAGCCACTACAGCCTGAATGACCAGGTTGTTGAGGGGCTCGTCTGCCACGACATCAACGCTTTCAGCGTCCAGTACCACCCGGAGTCGGCGGCAGGCCCGCACGACGCCGTGTACCTCTTTGATCGTTTCCGCGACATGGTCGCATCCGCCCAGCACGCCAAGGGAGAAGGCAACTAATGCCCAAGCGCCCCGATATTTCTTCGGTTCTTGTCATCGGCTCCGGCCCCATCGTCATCGGTCAGGCCTGTGAGTTTGACTACTCAGGCACCCAGGCCTGCCGCGTGCTCCGCGAGGAGGGCATCCGGGTCATCCTGGTGAACTCCAACCCGGCCACGATCATGACCGACCCCGACTTTGCCGACGCGACCTACGTTGAGCCGATCACCCCTGAGGTCATCGAGTCGATCATCATCAAGGAACGCCCTGACGCAATCCTGCCGACCCTGGGTGGCCAGACCGCTCTCAACGCGGCGATTGCGCTGCACGAGCAGGGCATCCTCGACAAGCACGGCGTTGAGCTGATCGGTGCCAAGGTTGACGCGATTCAGCGTGGTGAGGACCGTCAGATCTTCAAGGACCTGGTTCTTGAGTCCGGCGCGGATGTGGCCAAGTCCTACATCGCCCACACCGTTGAGGAGGCAAAGGAGTTTGCCAAGGACCTCGGTTACCCGCTTGTTGTCCGTCCCTCGTTCACGATGGGTGGCCTCGGCTCCGGTTTTGCTTACGACGAGGCTGACCTGGTCCGCATCGTCGGTGACGGCATCCACTCCAGCCCAACCAGTGAGGTGCTCCTTGAGGAGTCGATCCTCGGCTGGAAGGAGTATGAGCTTGAGCTCATGCGCGACACCGCTGACAACACCGTTGTGGTCTGCTCCATTGAGAACGTCGACCCGGTTGGTGTTCACACGGGCGACTCGATCACCGTTGCACCGGCGCTGACCCTCACCGACCGTGAGTACCAGAAGCTGCGCGACATCGGTATCGACATCATCCGTCGGGTCGGTGTTGACACCGGTGGCTGCAACATCCAGTTCGCCATTGACCCCGCAGACGGTCGCATCATCGTCATCGAGATGAACCCCCGGGTGTCACGGTCCTCCGCGCTTGCCTCAAAGGCGACGGGCTTCCCGATCGCCAAGATCGCCGCCAAGCTGGCCATCGGCTACCGCTTGGACGAGATCCCCAACGACATCACCCGTGTCACCCCGGCCAGCTTTGAGCCGACGCTTGACTACGTGGTCGTGAAGGTCCCGCGTTTTGCGTTTGAGAAGTTCCCTGCCGCCGACGCCACCCTCACCACCACCATGAAGAGTGTCGGCGAGGCCATGGCTATCGGCCGGAACTACGCGACAGCACTGCAGAAGGCTCTCCGTTCGCTGGAGAAGCGTGGGTCAAGCTTCCACTGGGAGCCAACGACCGCCACGCTTGAGGATCTCATCGCCACCTCACGCATCCCCACCGACGGCCGCATCGTCACCGTTCAGCAGGCACTGCGCCTGGGCGGAACAGTTGAGCAGCTGCACGAGGCGACCGGTATCGACCCGTGGTTCCTCGACCAGATCGTGTTGATCAACCAGGTCGCCGAGTACGTTGCCGGTGCCGAGCGCCTGGACCGCGAGGTCCTTGAGATCGCCAAGGACCACGGCTTCTCCGACGTCCAGATCGGTCAGTTGCGTGGTTTTGGTGAGGACCAGGTCCGTGAGATCCGCCACATCCTTGGTCTTCGCCCCGTCTTCAAGACGGTTGACACCTGCGCCGGTGAGTTCCCCGCTCAGACCCCGTACCACTACTCCAGCTACGACCAGGAGACAGAGGTCACCCCGAGCGACCGCACCAAGGTCATCATCCTGGGCTCAGGCCCCAACCGTATCGGCCAGGGCGTGGAGTTTGACTACTCCTGTGTGCACGCTTCGTTTGCCCTGCGTGACGCCGGCTACGAGACCATCATGATCAACT
>JBQELM010000014.1:0-2626 GCA_052103915.1 Mycetocola sp.
CTGATTAGTCAGGGGCATCGGGTCATCATGCATATTGCCGGCCCTCGGGACTGGGCTGAGGCGCAGGTGCGTGAGCGCGGGTGGCGTGAGGAACTTGTGCTTGCGGGGCTTCCTATTCGTCCGCCACTTGTGGGGGACTGGTCGGCTGACTTTGGCTACGAGGCGGCCAAGCGTGTGGTGGCGACTCCGGACTGCACGGCGGTTTTTGCGGCAAATGACCAGATGGCCCTTGGGCTGATTCACGGTCTGCACGATGCCGGTGTCCGTGTTCCCGAGGACGTCAGCGTTGTGGGATTTGACGACTTCGCCGAGGCTCGGCACCTGCTTCCGCCGCTGACAACCATTCGGCAGGACTTTAATCAGCTGGGTTCTGCGGCCGTTGCCGCCCTGATCGATCTGATCGAGGATCCGCAGTCGGACAATGAGGTTCAGCGCATTGAGCCGACGCTTGTTGTCCGGCAATCAACCGCGCCACCGCCGAGCGCGCCCTAGTCGCCGTTGCACCCCGTCCCGCCGCCCCCTCTCCGGGGGTGGCGGTACCTGTGTTGCGGCGGGGGATGCGCCGGTGCCGGGTGCCCGTCGCAGCAGATCACGACGCGCGGCAAATAATGTGACTTGACACCGTGCGGATTGTTACCGGTAACATCACCAGTGCACCACCTGTGTTGCACGACCCCCGTTGCACCACCTGTGATTCACAACCAGTGCGATGCCCCACCGCCGGGGCACGCCGATCTCAAGGAGGAGATCTTATGGCCCAGTTCCCGTACATCCGTCCGGTCGTCGCCATCGCCGCAGCGGGCGTTCTTGCCCTCGGCCTCTCGGCCTGCAGCTCAGGCTCAAACGACAACGCAGCAGACACCGGTTCAGGCGACAGCCTGAGCGTCGGCTTCGTCGCCGTTGGCCCCGAGGGTGGATGGCGCACCGCAAACGAGGACAACATCAAGTCCGCGTTCTCCGATGCAGGCATCGACCTGAAGTACGCCCCCTCAACCAACGGAGACCAGAACTCGCAGATCACCGCGTTCACCTCCTTCGTTGACGAGGGTGTCGACGCCATCGTCCTCTCCGCCACCGAGGCCACCGGCTGGGAGTCGGCCCTCACCCGTGCCCAGGACGCCGAAATCCCCGTCATCCTTCTTGACCGTGGCATCGAGCCCAACGACGAGTCGCTCTACACCAGCCGGATCGCTCCGGACAACGTGGGCATCTCGACCGCCGCTGCGGAGTGGGCCAACAGCGAGTTCGCTGACGGAGCCAACTACGTTGTGCTTGAGGGCCCTCCCGGCCTGTCGGTTGTGAACGACCGCAACGAGGGCTGGGACGCCACCGTTGACGACAACCTGACCAAGCTGGCCAGCCAGAGCGCCAACTGGTCAACAGAGGAAGCTCGCAACGTCTTCGAGACCATCCTCAAGTCAAACAACAACGACGTTCAGCTTGTCTTCGCACAGAACGACGAGATGGGCCTCGGAGCGGCACAGGCCGTTGAGGACGCCGGTCTGACCCCGGGCGATGACGTCAAGATCATCACCATCGACGGCACCAAGGCCGCCATGGAGGCCCTCGCAGCCGGAACGCTCAGCTTCGTCGCCGAGTACAACCCGCTGTTCGGTGAGCAGGCCGTTGACGCCGTTGAGCGCGCCGTCGCCGGTGAGGACGTCGAGAGCAACATCGTCGTCGAGTCGGTCACCTTCGACTCGCCTGAGGCAGCCGAGGCCGCACTGCCCGACCGCAAGTACTGATCCTGACACGTGGGGCGCAGCCAGGCGCTGCGCCCCACGTCTGGGTAGGCGGTTCGCGCCAGGGCGCGGACCAGGAAGAAGGCAGGGATGTCTGAGCAGACACCGGTCGTCGAAATGACCGGAATCACCATCGAATTTCCCGGGGTTCGCGCCCTGGACAACGTGAACTTCCGGCTACTGCCGGGCGAAGTCCACACCATCATGGGCGAAAACGGCGCGGGAAAGTCCACGCTGATCAAGGCCCTCACCGGCGTGTACCGCATCAACGCCGGCTCCATCAAACTTGCCGGTGAAGAACGCCGCTTCAGCGGACCGGGCGACGCCCAGAGCGCCGGCGTCTCCACCGTGTACCAGGAGGTCAACCTCTGCGACAACCTGAGCATCGGCGAGAACGTCATGCTTGGCCACGAGAGTCGCGGACTGCTTGGCATCAACTGGAACAAGACCCACGAGCGCGCAGCCGTTGTGCTGGAAGAGATGGGTCTTGGCTACCTCGACCCCCGCCAGCCGCTGTCAAGCATCTCACTCGCCGTGCAGCAGCTGGTCGCCATCGGCCGCTCCATCGTGTCCAACTCCCGGGTGCTCATCCTTGACGAGCCCACCTCGAGCCTTGACGCCAACGAGGTCCAGGTGCTGTTCACCGGCATGCGCCGCCTGCGCGACAAGGGCGTTGCCATCCTCTTTGTCTCCCACTTCCTTGACCAGGTGTACGAGATCAGCGACCGGCTGACCGTGCTCCGCGACGGCAAGCTGGTGGGGGAGCACCGCACAGAAGACATCCCCCGCTCCGCCCTCATCGCCGAAATGATCGGCAAGGAGCTGAGCGCCTTTGAACAGCTGGCGCGCGAGGCCTCCACCCGCGACGAGTCGGACGAGGGGCT
>JBQELM010000014.1:2636-16272 GCA_052103915.1 Mycetocola sp.
GGCCGTCGGGGGTCGATTGAGCCAACCGACCTGACACTGCGTGAGGGAGAGGTCCTCGGTTTCGCCGGCCTGCTGGGTTCTGGCCGCACCGAGCTGGCCCGCCTCATCACCGGAGCGGACAAGTCGGACACCGGAACGATCACGATCAAAAGCCGCACCGTCAAGCTGGGCTCACCCGACGCCGCCATTGCGCACCGCATCGCATTCTCCAGCGAGAACCGCCGCGACGAGGGCATCATCGGTGACCTCAGCGTCCGCGAAAACCTGATCCTTGGTGTTCAGGCCAAGCGCGGCTGGATGAAGCTGATGCCCAAGCGTGAGCAGAACGAGATCGTGCAGAAGTACATCGCCAAGCTCAACGTCAAGCCCGCCGACCCCGACCGTCCGATCAAGAACCTGTCAGGCGGAAACCAGCAGAAGGTTCTGCTTGGTCGCTGGCTGGCCACCGAGCCCGAACTGCTTGTCCTCGACGAGCCGACCCGCGGCATCGACATCGGCGCGAAGACGGAAATCTCCGAGGCAATCCTTGAGCTGGCCGACAACGGCATGTCCGTTGTGTTCATCTCATCCGAGCTGGAAGAGGTCGTCCGACTGAGCGAACGCATCGTCATTCTGCGTGACCACAAGAAGATCGCGGAGATCACCAACGGGCCTGGCGTCAGCGCCGAACGCATCGTAGACATCATCGCCTCCGAGGAAGAGGACGCAGCATGAGTGCCGCACCCGCCACGCAGAGCTCCTGGCTCCGCCGGCTGTTCTCGCAGCAGTACGCCTGGGGAATTGTTGCCCTGATCGTCCTGCTCATCATCAACCTGATCAAGGACCCGACCTACCTGGCCGTGTCCATCAACCCCACAACCGGCAACCTGTCCGGAAACCTCATCGACATCGCCCGCCAGTCGGCTCCGGTGCTCATGATCGCCGTCGGTATGACCCTGGTGATTGCCACCCGTGGAATTGACCTCTCGGTCGGTTCGGTGATGGCCGTCTCCGGCGCCGCCTCGATGGAGTTCCTGGCCGGATCCGACGGTTCGCCTGGCTCAGCGCTCATCGCACTGCTTCTTGCCCTTGGCCTGAGCGTTGTCCTTGGACTCGTCAGCGGCGCCCTGGTCGCCTACGTCGGGCTCCAGCCGTTCATCACCACTCTGATCATGATGCTCGCCGCTCGCGGAATCGCCCGAGTGATCACCGGCGGTCAGAACACAGCCGCAACCAGCGAGAGCTTCCGCTGGATCGCCAACGGAACCATCCTCGGCTTCCCCGTTGTGTTCCTCATCGCCGCCGTGGTTATTGCCCTGGTCGCCCTCGTGGTGCGGCGTACGGCCCTTGGCCTCATGATCGAGTCCCTCGGAATCAACCCCAAGGCCAGCCGCCTGCTGGGCATTCGCCCCAGCGGTCTGCTGCTCACCGTGTACGGACTGAGCGCACTGCTCGCCGGAATCGGCGGCATCTTCGCCACAGCGAGTGTGATGACCGTTGAGGTGTCCCGCACCGGCCTGAACTCGGAGCTTGACGCGATCCTCGCCGTTGTTGTGGGTGGAACGTCGCTGGCCGGAGGAAAGTTCTCCCTCACCGGTTCCGTCATCGGCGCCCTGCTGATCACGACACTCGACAAGACCATCGTGTTCCTCTCCATTCCCTCCGCGGCGACACCCGCATTCAAGGCGATCGTGATTGTGATCGTCTGCCTGCTGCAGTCCGAGCGTGTGCGCTCCTGGCTGCGCGGGAGCGGACGAGCCACGCCATCCAAGAAGAAAGCGGTGACGGCATGAGCATCACAACCCCCGCTCTTGAGCGCGACACCCGCGCGGCCAGCAGGCGCACAGCGCTGCTGAGCGCCCTGCCCACCACGGCAGCCGTGGCCATCCTGGTCCTGATGCTGATCGGTGGTGAGATCGCCTACGGCAAGATCTTCCAGTTCAACACCGTCTCCAACCTGCTGATCAACAGCTCGTACCTGATCATCCTCGCGGTCGGTCTGACCTTTGTGATCATCACCGGTGGAATCGACCTCTCCGTCGGAGCCGTCATCGCCGTCAGCAGCCTGGTGGGTGTCGGGGTGGCAAACGCCGGATACCCCGCACCGATCGCCATCCTGGTCACGATCCTGGTCGGAACCGTGTTTGGCCTGATCTCGGGCATATTGATCACCTACTTCAATGTGCAACCGTTTATCGCCACGCTGGCCATGATGTTCCTGGCCCGCGGTATCGCCTCGATGATCGCCACCACCCCGATCCGTCTGGACGACGAGTCCGGCTACCGCGCCCTGGCCACCGAGGTCAAGGTCATCGACGGGCCCAAAGCCAACGACCTGGTCTTCAGCCCCAACGTCATCATCATGATCGCCGTTGTCATCATCGCTGTGATCGTCCTCAGCCGCACCCGTTTCGGCCGCACGGTCTACGGCATCGGTGGCTCAGAGAACTCGGCCAAGCTGATGGGTCTGCCGGTTGACCGCACCAAGCTGCTTGTGTACGTGATCAGCGGAACCCTCGCCGGGCTCGCCTCGGTGGTGTACACCTCCCGGACCGGTATGGCACAGAACATCACCGGTGTCGGCTGGGAGCTGGACGCCATCGCCGCCGTTGTGATCGGTGGAACCATGCTGACCGGTGCATATGGCTTTGTCCTCGGCTCCGTCGTTGGTGCCCTTGTGCTTGGCCTGATGAACCTGCTCATCACCCGTGACGGAACGATTCCGCCCGAGGCGACCACGATCATCACCGGTGGAATCCTGCTCCTCTTCGTGCTGCTGCAGCGCGTTGTGCTTGTGAAAAGAAAGAAGGAATGACCGTGTCCGAGCGCTACGTCATCGGTGTCGACTACGGCACCCTCTCCGGCCGCGCCGTGGTCGTCAGGGTCAGTGACGGCGAGCAGATCGCCTCCGCAGCCCACGAATATTCCCAGGCCGTGATGGACACCGTTCTGACGGCTGCTCCCGCGGGTGAGAACGGCCCGCAGCTGCCGCCAGACTGGGCCCTGCAGGACCCGCGCGACTACGTCAGCGTCCTGAAGACTGCCGTGCCGGCGGCCATCGCCTCCGCCGGTATCAGCCCCGACCAGGTGGTCGGAATTGCGACCGACTTCACCGCCTGCACCATGGTGCCGACCCTGAGTGACGGCACGCCGATCAGCCAGGTCCCCGGCTTTGAGTCCCGGCCGCACGCCTACGTGAAGCTGTGGAAGCACCACGCCGCGCAGCCGCAGGCCGACCGCATCAACGAACTGGCCCGCACCCGCGGTGAGAGCTGGCTTCCCCGGTACGGCGGACTGATCTCCAGCGAGTGGGAGTTCGCCAAGGGACTCCAGCTGCTGGAGGAGGACCCAGAGGTGTACGGCCTCATGGACCACTGGGTTGAGGCAGCCGACTGGATCGTCTGGCAGCTCAGTGGCGTGTACGTGCGCAACGCCTGCACCGCCGGGTACAAGGGCATCCTGCAGGACGGTGAGTACCCCAGCCGCGAGTTCCTCGCCGGGCTGAACCCCGACTTCGCCGGATTTGCCGAGGACAAGGTGGAGCACACCGTTGGCGAGCTGGCCTCACGCGCCGGTGGTCTGACGGCAGAGGCGGCCGCCTGGACGGGACTGCCGGAGGGCATCGCCGTCGCCGTCGGAAACGTTGACGCACACGTGACGGCCCCCGCGGCGAAGGCCGTTGAGCCGGGCCAGATGGTCGCCATCATGGGCACCTCAACCTGCCACGTCATGAGCTCCGACCGCCTCGTTGAGGTGCCGGGCATGTGCGGTGTGGTTGACGGTGGCATTATCGCGGGACTGTACGGCTACGAGGCAGGCCAGTCCGGCGTTGGCGACATCTTTGGCTGGTTCATCAACCGTCACGTTCCGAAGTCCTATGTTGACGAGGCTGAGCGTCTGGGGCGCAGCGTCCACGAGCACCTCACCGAGCTGGCGTACGCCGAGCCGGTTGGTGCGCACGGTCTTGTCGCCCTTGACTGGCAGTCGGGCAACCGCTCCGTTCTGGTTGACCACGACCTGTCCGGGCTCATCCTCGGTCAGACGCTGCTGACCCGTCCGGAGCAGGAGTACCGCTCGCTGCTGGAGGCCACGGCCTTTGCCGCCTCGGGCGTTCCCGTCCGTGAGTTTATTGTGGCCGGTGGGCTGCTGAAGAACCGTCAGCTGATGCAGACCTACTCCGATGTGCTCCGCATGCCGATCTCCGTGATCGGATCAGACCAGGGGCCCGCGCTTGGCTCAGCCATCCACGCGGCTGTTGCCGCGGGGGAGTACTCGGACATCCGGGCAGCGGCGGACGCCATGGGCAGCCTGCACTCCGCGGCGTACACGCCGGACGAGACCAACGCCGACACCTACGATCTGCTGTTTGCCGAGTACCGCCGCCTGCACGACTACTTTGGCCGGGGCGAGAACGAGGTCATGCACCGCCTGCGGGACATCCGACGTGAGGCGCTGGGTACCCCGGACGCTGATGCCGGTGTCTCCGACGCGGCCGCGCTGGCGTCCGACGCCGTCCGCGGCGAGCTCGCCACCGAGGGGGTTCGCTCATGACCGTCATCGAGACAGCAGAGATCCAGCGGGTTCGCGAGGAAGTGGCCCAGCTGCACAACGAGCTGGTCCGCAACAAGCTCATCGTGTGGACCGGCGGCAACGTCTCCGGCCGGGTGCCCGGCACGGACTTCTTTGTGATCAAGCCATCGGGGGTGTCCTACGACGACCTGGCGGCAGACAACATGATCCTGTGCACTCTCGACGGGCAGGTTGTGCCCGGCTCCGTCGGGAGCGAGCGCTCACCGTCGTCCGACACCGCGGCGCATGCCTACGTGTACCAGAACATGCCGGAGGTCGGCGGTGTGGTGCACACGCACTCCACCTACGCCACCGCCTGGGCGGCACGCAACGAAGAGATCCCGTGTGTGATCACCGCCATGGCCGACGAGTTCGGCGGCCCCATCCCGGTTGGGCCGTTTGCCATCATCGGTGACGACTCGATCGGGCGGGGAATTGTGGCGACACTGACCGGTCACCGCTCACGTGCGGTTCTGATGAGCCAGCACGGACCGTTCACGATCGGCACAAGCGCAAAGGACGCGGTCAAGGCCGCCGTCATGGTGGAGGACGTGGCCCGAACGGTTCACATCGCCCGCCAGGCCGGCCCCGTTGAGCCATTGCCGCAGGACGCCATTGATGCGCTCTACAACCGCTACCAGTTCGTCTACGGCCAGGCCGCGGACGAGCGAAGGACACAGACCACCACAGAAGAGGAACTCCATGTCAGCTAAGCCACTCACCACCACGTTTGACGGCGTTGAGGTCTGGTTCCTGACCGGAAGCCAGGGCCTCTACGGCGAGGACACGCTGCGCCAGGTGGCGGAGCAGTCGCAGGTCATTGCCGCCGAGCTTGACGCCAACACCCCGGTGCGCGTCGTCTGGAAGCCGGTGCTCACCGACCGCGACAGCATCCGCCGTGCCGTGCTTGACGCCAACAGCGACGACAGGGTGATCGGTCTGATCGCCTGGATGCACACCTTCAGCCCTGCCAAGATGTGGATCTCCGGCCTGGACGCACTCCAGAAGCCGCTGCTTCACCTGCACACGCAGGCGAACGTTGCTCTGCCCTGGGCCGAGATCGACTTCGACTTCATGAACCTGAACCAGGCCGCTCACGGTGACCGCGAGTTCGGCTACATTCAGACCCGTCTGGGTGTTCCGCGCAAGACCGTGTCGGGCCACGTGTCCCACGAGCGTGTGCAGCAGGAGGTCGAGGCCTGGCAGCGTGCCGCCGCCGGACGTGCGGCCCTGGCCAACCTGAAGGTCGCCCGCTTCGGCGACAACATGCGCTACGTCGCCGTCACCGAGGGTGACAAGACCGAGGCGGAGATCCGCCTGGGCGTTCAGGTCAACACCTGGGGTGTGAACGACCTGGCCGAGGCGGTCGCCGCGGTCAGCGAGGATGCCATCACCGCGCTTGTGGCCGAGTACGAAGAGACCTACGACGTTGTGCCGGAGCTGCGGCTCGGCGGGGAGCGTCACGACTCGCTCCGCTACGGTGCCGCCCAGGAGATCGGGTTGCGCTCCTTCCTTGAGGCCGGTGGCTTCGGGGCGTTCACCACCAACTTTGAGGACCTGGGTGCCCTCAAGCAGCTTCCGGGTCTGGCCGTGCAGCGGCTCATGGCCGAGGGCTATGGCTTCGGTGGCGAGGGCGACTGGAAGACGGCCGTCCTGGTTCGCCTGGCCACCGTGATGGGCGCCGGTCGTGCCGGTGGGGCCAGCCTCATGGAGGACTACACCTACGATCTGACCCCCGGCAGCGAGTTGATCCTGGGCGCGCACATGCTTGAGGTGTCGCCGACGCTGTCGGCGAAGCGCGCGCGGCTGGAGATCCACCCGCTCGGTATTGGCGACCGCGAGGACCCGGTGCGACTGGTCTTCACCGCTGACCCGGGCGAGGCGGTTGTTGTCGCCATGTCTGACATGCGCGACCGCTTCCGGCTGACCGCGAACCACGTCACCATCGTTGAGTCTCCCGAGCTGCCGAACCTTCCGGTTGGTCGTGCCGTGTGGTCACCGTCGCCTGACTTTGGCACGAGCACGGCGTGCTGGCTGGCCTCCGGTGCCGCCCACCACACCGTCATGAGCACGGCCGTTGGCCTTGAGGTGTTCCGTGACTTCGCCGAGATGGCGGGGATTGAACTCCTCACCATTGAGGAGGGCACGACGGTTGCCGGTTTCCGGGACGAGATCCGCTGGAACCAGGCCTACTTCCGTCTGGCGGAGGGCCTCTAACATGTCACTCACTCCGCTCTCCGGCCAGCAGTTTGACCTGGAGTTTGGGGCGTACCGGGCGTCGATCGCTTCGATCGGCGCCTCGGTGCGTTCCCTCACCTGGAACGGGCGCGACCTGGTCAGGCCGTTTGAGGCAGACGAGGTCAGGCCCGCGTTCCGTGGGGCCATTCTTGCTCCATGGCCGAACCGGGTGATCAATGGCGCGTACACCTGGGACGGCGCTGACCAGCAGCTTGCGCTGACCGAACCGGCCAGGGGACACGCGCTGCACGGCCTGGTCGTGTGGCAGGACTTTGAGCTGTGCACGCACTCTCCGACCGAGCTGGTGCTCGCCACCGTTGTCCAGCCGCAGCAGGGCTACCCGCACCGTGTCCGGGTGCAGGTCAGTTACCGGCTGGACGAGCAGGGACTGCACACCCGGGTCTCGCTGGAGAACCTCTCCGCAGCTGACGCTCCGGTTGGCTGGGGCTCACACTCCTACCTGGTTGCTCCGGGGGAGCGGGTGGACGAGTGGCTGTTCGAGCTGAACGCCGCAACCGTGCAGGATGTGACCGCTGATCGGCTCATCCCCGTTGCTGTTGGCCCGGTGCAGGACCACCCCGGCGGACTTGATTTCCGGACGGCACGGCTGATCGGCGACACCTTTGTTGACCACGCGTTCACTGATCTGACGCCTGAGTCCGACGGTTTGCTGCACGCAACACTGACGGATGCCGCCGGTGACGGCGTTGGCATGGTGTGGGACGCGTCAAGCCCGTGGGTTCAGATCCACACGGCCGACCTGCCCGAGGCTGAGCTGAGCCGTCGGGGCTTGGCCGTTGAGCCGATGAGCTGCCCTCCGGGTGCCTTCGACTCGGCGACGGACATTGTCCGTCTGGCGTCGGGGGAGTCGGTCTCGTCCTGGTGGCTGATCAGCGCGGTAACGGGGCCATCCGCCGCCAGCTAGTGGGACGCTGACACAGATCACGCGTGTGACGACGGGGTGTCGTCACACGCGTGATTGGTGTTGCGGGTGGTGCTGAGTCAGAGGTTCTGACTACGGCATCACCAGAACGGCCTTGACGGTGGTGCCTGAGGCGGTGTCAGCGATGGCCGTCTCGATCTGGTCAAACGGGTAGCTGGTGACCAGCTTGTCGAACGGGAAGCGTCCGGCCTGGTGCAGGGCGATCAGCTGCGGGATGAAGTTCTGCGGGATCGCGTCACCCTCGATGGCTCCGATGACGGTCTTGCCCGCGGCCGAAATCAGGCCAAGGTCAATCGACGAGCCTGGACGCGGAACACCAACAAGGGCGATCTTTGCGCCGAAGCTTGTGGCCTGGAACAGCGAGGCGATGACGGGGGCAACACCGGTGGTGTCCATCGCATAGTCGGCGCCGCCACCGGTGATCTCCTGGATGCGGGCGACGACGTCCTCATTCTTGGAGTTGATGGTGTGGGTTGCACCCAGGGTGCGGGCGAACTCCAGACGCGAGTCGATGATGTCGACGGCGATGATGGTGGTTGCACCGGCAACGCTTGCGCCCATGATGGCGGAGAGGCCAACAGCACCGGTTCCGGTGACAACAATGGTTGAACCGGCAGGCACGGCCAGGGAGTTCAGGACGGTTCCTGCTCCGGTCTGGATGCCGCAGCCGAGGGGGCCAGCGATCTCAACGGGGGAGCCCTCGGGGAGCTTCACCACGTTCTTGGCCTGCGCGATGGCGTAGCTGGCGAAGGAGGACTGGCCGAAGAAGTTGCCACGGACGTCGTCGCCGTCGGTGGTGGACAGGGTGGTGCTTCCGTCTTCGCGTGCGCCGCCGAAGTTGAGCGGCATGAAGTTGATGCAGTAGGCCTCTTTGCCGGCAAGACAGTTGCGGCAGGTGCCACAGGCGGCAAAGGACAGTGCAACAGCGTCACCTACGGCAAAACCGCTGACGGCTCCGCCAACCTCGGTGATCACGCCGGAGCCCTCGTGGCCAAGCACAAAGGGGAAGGCCGCGGGGATGTCGCCGTGCTGGACGGCAAGGTCGGTGTGGCAGAGGCCAACCGAGGTGATTTTGACGAGGACCTCGTCGTCGCGGATCGCGTCGAGGGTCAGGTCTTCAAACTGGAATGGCTGGTCAACTCCGTGCAAAACTGCGGCGCGGACGGTGGTGCTCATGGGGCTCTCCTTTGTGAGGGATTTATGCAAATAAATGTACTCCTTTTGTCTGAGGGTCCACAGAAGTCGTGGTGTGTTGGATGGCTGCTCCGTGCATCGGCTGCCGTACGGCGGGGCTGACTGACGTGCGCGGCTCCGATAGCGTTGAAGGATGAGTACCGCAGGGCAGCTTCCTCAGCCAGACCAATCCGCCTCAGCGCAGCCGTTGGGTCAGCCGGAGACCCCCGTCCCGCTCAGGGCGGCACCGTTGATCGTGTTCCTGGCGATCTCGTTTGGGCTCTCCTGGCTGATCGCTCTGCCGCTGTGGATGGGTGACGGGATTGCCAGTCCGCTTTTTGTGGTGCTCGCGACACTCATGATGTTCACACCGGGCATCGCTGCCCTTGTTGTTGTGTTCTTCGTGGAGCGGCCCGCCCGTCGCATCCAGGCGCTTGGTCTCTGGACGACCAGGCCCGTTAAGGTCTGGTTTGGCTACCTGGGTCTTGCGCTGGTGGTTCCCATCGCGCTTGTGCTTGTCGCGCTGCCGATCGGTTCGCTGTTCGGGGTGTACTCGATGGATCTGGTGACCTTCTCCGGCTTTGCCGAGCTGCTTGATCAGCAGCTCGCTGAGGTCGGAGCCCCCGCGCTGCCCGTCTCCATCGGTGTGCTTGTTTTGATTCAGCTGCTCACCATCCCGATTGGTGCCGTACTGAACGTTCTCCCGGCGCTCGGCGAGGAGCTGGGCTGGCGCGGCTGGCTGTTCCCTCGGCTGCTGACGCTTGGACCGGTCAGGGCGATTCTGATTTCCGGCGTGATCTGGGGGCTGTGGCACGCACCGCTGATCCTGCTTGGTTACAACTACCCCGGGGTTCCCGGATGGCTTGGTGTTGTCCTAATGAGCGTGATGTGCATCCTGATCGGCGGGATCTTCGGCTGGCTTCGAGTCAGGTCGGACTCGGTGTGGCCTGCCGCGCTGGCGCACGGTGCGCTTAACGCCTCGGCGGGTGCGGCCGTGCTGTTCTCCGCGGCGGGAAGTCAGCTCAATACCGCGGAGGCCTCGATCCTTGGCTGGTCCGGATGGATCGTCCCGGCGATTGTCCTCGGCGTGATTCTGCTGATGGGTGGGTTCCGTCGGCCCACGCCTCCTGTGGGGAAGAGCGCCCCGACGCCGTGACGCGCGGTCACCCAACGTCCGGTTAGTCGGCGCACGGTCGCGCGGCTCTCAGCTGAGTGAGCTCACAACGCTGAGGATTCGACGCTCCCTGGTGGCTTCAGCCTTGGCGGAGGTGACCTGGCGAACATGCTCTTTTCGCCGCGACGGAGCCAGTGCGTCGAAGGCTGCGCGCACCCCGGCCTCCGCCAGCGCGTGCGCCAGATCGTCTGGTACCGGTGTGTCCCGCGATGAGGTGTCGTGCTCGAGCGTGACCTCGTGCATTTCTCCTCCGACGACCCCGGTGATCCGACGAATCTCCGCGCTCACGGGGATGAGGTAGAGCCCGCCCATGACGGCAATGGTTGAGGGGTAGCTGTGTCCGGCAAGCGTGATCGTGACCGGAACGCGCTTGCCCGAATTGAAACCGACGACTATCTCCTCGGGGACGCTGATCCCCACGTTGTTTCCGCGCTGGATCAGAACGGTGCTGAAAGTGGCCATGGTTCTCCCTGCTGGGTCGGTGCCCGAGGTGAGGCGGGGCGCGAGGGTGGTGGGTGCTCTGTGGTGACACGCTATTCCGGGGACGCGTGACCGTCAATTGTGCGGGGTTGTCGCATTGCTGTGTCACCTGAGCGCTCACGGAGATGGGCGGGCCGGGTATCAAAAAGATCTGATTTGTTGCGACTTCAAACTTATGGCTTGCTCTGTCGTTCGCGGTGACGTACTGTGAACACGGTCGGATTGTCGAAGCGTTTCGAGAACGCGGTGCGATCCGCCCCAACACGGTAACGATCAACGACGACGGAGTCCCATGGCGAGCATCCACGAGGTAGCACAGGCTGCCGGGGTGTCCATCAGCACGGTCTCCTACGCCCTCAGTGGCAAACGTCCCGTGTCAGAAAAAACCCGCAAGCGCATCAACGCGGTTGTTGAAGAACTGGGCTACCTGCCCAACGCCGGTGCTCGGATGCTCGCCGGTCGTCGCACCGGAATTCTTGCGCTCACCGCGCCGATGCGACCGGATACCTACGCGCCCGCGCACATGGCCTTTGTTCTTGCTGTGTCAGCAGCTGCCCGGCGCTACGACTACGACATCCTGCTGCTCACGGCAGATGAGGCGAGCGGCGGGCTCAGCCGCGTGGGATCCAGCTCCCTTGTTGATGGTGTTGTCCTGCTTGACGTGGACGAGGATGACGAACGTGTGGCCCTGGTTCAGAAGCTGTCGCTCCCATCCGTCGCCATCGGTTTGCCCGCAGACAGCAGCAACCTTAACTGTGTTGACCTGGATTTTGAGGCGGCAACCGACCTGGCCATCAGCCGCCTGCAGGAGCAGGGGCATGAATCCATTGCCCTGATCGGTCAGGCCTCAAGCGTGTACGAGCGCGGCTCCAACTTCCCCGAGCGGGTGAGGCGTCGTTTTGCGCAGACCACAACCGAGCGGGGCCTCAGCGGAACCTTCGTGATGCCAAGCGATAACGCTCCCGCGCTGCGCGCAGAACTTGCCGAGCTTCTCGCCGACGGTGCGACCGCGTTGATCCTGCAGTGCGAAAGTGGCGTTCAACAGAGTGTTCTTGAGGTACTTCGATCCGGGGGATACCGGATCCCCTCGGATATTTCGATCATCTCGCTGGGAACCACAACGGATACCAGCGTGCTTGAGCCACCGCTTGACGTCATCCCGCTGATTCCTCAGGCCTCGTGCGATCGTGCCATCGAGCGGCTTGTTGCTCGCCTTGAGGGGGAGTCGCCAACGCGGAGCGTTGAGCTTCTTGCGCCCGAGTACCGCCCCTTTGGTTCCACGGCTCCCGCACCGGGCTTCAACCGGACCGGTGCAACTGTAGCCTCTGATGCGGCTTTCGCTGCCGCGGCCCCCGGCGTGCAGAGCACGCATGCGGGCGGTCACGCCCCGCCGCACGGAGTCCCGCCCGGCGGTTAGTCGAACATCGTGCCGAGCGCCTGGACGCGATGCAGCCGCACGTCAGAAGTCGAAACGCTTCGATTCACTGATCGGCACAGCTCCCTGCACCGGTAGCCCCACCCCAAGCCCCCACTATTCACGACACACACTGGGCCCCCGCCCACCCCTACAAGGAGGTAGAACACAGTGAAGAACACCGCAAAAACAGCACTCGTCGCCGGTCTGGCGGCAGGTGCACTCATCCTCTCCGGCTGCTCGGCCGGAGGCGGAAACGAGGGTGGAGACAACACCCTCACGCTCTGGCACTTTGAGGGCGACAACTCCGCCATGGGTATCGCCTGGGCCGAGGCCATCAAGGTCTTTGAAGAGGAGACCGGCG
Source organism: Mycetocola sp. (assembly GCA_052103915.1). Classification (GTDB taxonomy): domain Bacteria; phylum Actinomycetota; class Actinomycetes; order Actinomycetales; family Microbacteriaceae; genus Mycetocola_B. Next base: position 14,971 of record JBQELM010000014.1, read on the forward strand.
CAACGGTCAACCTGGAGGAGAAGAGCTTTGAGCAGATCCGCTCAACGGCCAGCCAGGTGCTGAACTCCAACGAGGCACCCGACATCCTTGAGTACGCCAAGGGCAACGCCACCGCCGGACTGCTGTCCAGCCAGGGCCTGCTCGGCTCGCTCGACGAGGCCGTTGAGCAGTACGGCTGGGACGACAAGCTCGCCCCGTCACTGCAGACCACCGCGCGGTACAACGAAGACGGCATCATGGGCTCCGGCTCCTGGTACGGCATCCCCAACTACGGCGAGTTTGTCCAGGTGTACTACAACCAGGACATGTTCGACGAGGCCGGCATCGAGGTTCCCACCACGATCAGCGAGTTCGAGGACGTGCTAAAGGCATTCGCCGACAAGGGTGTCACCCCGCTGTCCGAGTCGGCCGCGGAGTACCCGCTTGGTCAGCTCTGGTACCAGCTGGCACTGAGCAAGGCAGACCGCAACTGGGTTGACGCCTACCAGCTGTACACCGGTGACGTTGACTTCAACGACGAGGCGATCAGCTACGCGACGGAGACCATCAAGGACTGGACCGACAAGGGTTACATCTCCACCGACGCCACCGGCTACAAGGCCGAGGACGCCGGAACCGACTTCATCAACGGCACCTACCCGATCTTCTTCTCCGGCAGCTGGTGGCAGGGCCGCTTCGCCGACGAGATCAGCGGGTTCGAGTTCGGTAGCTTCCTGTTCCCCGAGGCGACCATGTCGCCGGGATCGGCCGGAAACATGTGGGTTGTTCCGGAGAAGGCCGCCAACAAGGAGCTGGCGTACGAGTTCATCGACATCACGATGCGTCCGGAGATCCAGGCTCTCATCGGTAACAACGGTGGAGTCCCCGTTGCCGCAGACGAGGCGGACATCACCGACGAGAAGAGCGCCGAACTGATCGCCAACTTCAACACGCTCACCGAGCGCGACGGAATTGCGTTCTACCCCGACTGGCCCACCGCGACGTTCTACGACGAGCTGAACGCCGGCCTCCAGGAGCTGATCAACGGCACCAAGACGCCCGCAGAGGTGCAGGAGCAGCTGGGTGCTGACTACAGCGCCGGTGTTGCTGACGTCATCGGCTAACACGGCACCACGCCCACCCGCACGGTTGGCAGTGTCACCCGAATGACCGGCACCATCACCGACCAGCACTGACCACGTCTGCACACGGCGCGTCAGAACAACCGCTGGTCACCAGCACCACCCGTGTGGCCGGGAACCCCCGCCCCGCCCCACCGCCCCCCCCCCCACCCCACCTAACTGAAGGACAAACCCTTGCGCA
>JBQELM010000015.1:0-3229 GCA_052103915.1 Mycetocola sp.
CTCCAGTTCAGTTCGACGGCACAACGCGCCATAGTCTAGCCCGCTGACACGAACGTTCAGCGCAGACGCGACGGCTGCTGAGCCGACACGACCTGAAACAACAACCCCATCCGAACCAACCGTCCACCCACGCGCGCTAAGGTGTACGCCGAACACGCCGCGTCTCACCTGTGCAGACCGGATTGACTGATTCTGAGGAACTCCACCATGAAACTGTCCGTCATCGGATGCGGCTACCTGGGCGCTGTCCACGCCGCCGCAATGGCTTCATTGGGCCACAACGTCGTCGGAATTGACGTTGACCAGGCCAAAATCGACGCCCTGGCAGCCGGTCGCTCCCCCATTTACGAGCCCGGCTTGCCCGAGCTGCTCACCCAGACGCACCGGAGCGGGGCTCTGCGTTTCTCAACGCACATTGCTGACGCGGCCGAGGCGACGGTGCATTTCATCGCCGTCGGCACGCCGCAGAGCGCCGATGGCGGAAGTGCTGATCTTCGTTTTGTTGATGCAGCTGTTGACTCGCTGCTTCCGATTCTCAAGCCGGGTGACCTGGTGGTCGGAAAGTCAACCGTCCCGGTGGGCACTGCGGCCAGGCTGCAGGAACGGATTGCGCCAACCGGCGCTGAGCTGGCATGGAACCCTGAGTTCCTGCGCGAAGGCTTTGCGGTGAAGGACACCATTGAGCCTGATCGACTTGTTTACGGTGTGATCAGCGACCGTGCGCGCGAGGTACTCGATTCGGTGTACGCCAGGGCCATCGGAAACGGTACCCCGCTTGTTGTAACCGACTACGCCACAGCCGAACTCGTGAAGACCGCAGCGAACGCGTTCCTCGCCACCAAGATTTCGTTCATCAACGCTATGGCGGAGATCGCAGAGGTCACCGGAGCCGACGTCACCCAGCTGGCCGACGCCATCGGGTACGACAACCGCATCGGTCGCCGCTTCCTCAACGCCGGTGCCGGGTTTGGCGGTGGATGCCTCCCCAAGGACATCAGGGCCTTTGCGGCCAGGGCCGAAGAGCTTGGTCGCGGGGAGTCGGTCGCGTTCCTCGCCGAGGTTGACGCCATCAACCTCCGTCGCCGCTCCCGTGTTGTTGATCTTGTTGTTGACAGTTTTGGCGGCAACATCGCCGGTCGCCGCGTTGCCGTTCTCGGGTTGGCGTTCAAGCCCGAGAGCGATGACGTCAGGGACTCCCCCGCACTCGACATCGCCCGCTCACTGGCTGAGGCCGGCGCAACGGTTGTGGGATATGACCCGCAGGCAATTGAGCCCTCGCGCCGCGTCGCACCTCAGCTGAGCTACGCCGCTGACGCGGATGAGGCGCTGGCCGGGGCTGAGGCCGTTGTTGTGGCGACGGAGTGGACGCAGTTCCGTCGGCTTGATCCGGTACAGACGGCCGCGCAGGTGGCTCGGCCGGTCATCGTTGATGCCCGCAACGTTCTTGACCCACTCGCCTGGCGCGATGCGGGCTGGACGTTCCACGGGCTTGGGCGTCCATAACGCATTCACACAGACGACGAGCGGGACGACCGGATGGTCGTCCCGCTCGTTGTGGTTTGACAGTGACCGGAGCCCGAGCGGCTAGTCGAGCAGTCCGGCCTCCGCCAGCTCGTCCTGACGCTCACCAGGCAGAATCCAGAGGCGGGAGAAGTACTGCCCCTCACTTCCATCAACGGCGCGTGCCCCCAGTTCGTCGGCAAGCGGCCAGTCGTCACAGGCAAAGACAACGTCCGACTCGAAACTGTCCGTTGACGGGTACACCAGGTCGAGGGTGCGCGGACTCAGCCAGAACACCATGTAGTTCTGTGCAACGGGTGACCGGTTCTCCGGCGCCCGGCACTCCCGATCAAAGTCAACGGTGTCAACCGGTCCGGTGACCTCCTCAACAGTTTCAAGCGCACCGAGGACGTTCTGGGCGTTTCCGTTGTTCTTGTGGAAGCTGTCCGACGCCGGGTCGGCGAACATCGTCCCGGCTCCAAAGGCGACAAGCAGGACGATGGCGGGAACAATCGGCCGCGACCGGAACAGCAGCATCAGCAGGATGACAAGCCAGACGCAGAGCGAGGCGATCAGCCAGAACCTGTTCTCGGTAACGAGGGTCGGCATCAGACGTGACCCCTCGGCGAAGGGATCCTCAGGGAGCAGCCCAGCCCAGGGCATCACACCGGGGAGGTGGGCGGGCGTGACGTACCCCCAGGTGGGAGCCTGCGGTGCGACCCAGAGCAGAGTGAACGCCAGAACCGCTGAGCTGATCCCGGCTGTCCACCACAGCACCACCCGGCGCACACCGCGGACAAGGACGGCGAGCCCGATCAGAACAAGCAGGAGGGTAAACGGGTCAACGTAGCGGCCATAGACCCAGGCATCGAGCCGACGCCACGGGTTGGCATAGAGGTTCCACCACGAGCTCCAGGCCAGAACGCTGAGCACAAACATCGCAAAGAAGATGCCAAACACCAGACACGCGCGCCCCAGCTGTTTGGCTCTGACCTCCTGCCAGCACCAGGTCACAACAGCAACAGCACCCAGGATCACCAGACCAAAGCTGGACACGATCTGATACCAGGCCTGGCCAAGGAAGGCGCGAAGGATGAGTCCGGGTCTGGTGTCGCGCAGGTTGTCCATGAAGCCCTCACCCTGGGCGAACTCGCCGCCCTCGATGACGGCGGCGTTGAGCCCAAGCGAGACCTGGTAGATCAGGACAGAGCCGACGGCGAGCACAAGCAGAGCAACCAACGCGACCTTCCACTGGCGCCACAGCAAGGCGATCAGCCAGATGGCCGCAACAAGAACAATGGGTAACGCGCGGGCGTGCGAGAAGTAAACGAGGACAACCACCGCGGAGAAGACGACTCCGCGTCCAACCGTCGGTCGTTCCCAAAGCGCAAATCCGGCAACGATGGCCCACGCCAGAAGCAGAACAAGCAGTTTCTCGCTCATTGCGTAGTCTGCCTGAAGCGTCCTGGCCGGCATGCACATGACAATGCCCGCCACGGCAACGGCCTGCACGGTGGTCAGCCCGACCCGGCGGACGATAAGCGCGAGCGGCCACACCGTCGCCACGGCGAGCGCGACTCCGATTGCGGTGGCACCGGCATACACGGTTCCGGGGTCAGCGGTGATCCACCAGAGCGGCGCAATCAGGATCGCCCACAGCGGGAAGTAGCCACCACTGGCGACCAGCGTGACGGGTTCGCCCGCGACGTACTTGGCCAGCGCAAAGATC
>JBQELM010000015.1:3239-16106 GCA_052103915.1 Mycetocola sp.
CGGGCGTGACCGCGCTTTGTGCCACAAGGATGTGCAGCACGGCCGCGGCCGCAACCGATACAACTGCGAGTGCCGGCCACAGGTATCGCAGCGCCGGGTGTGGAGCCCGGGTGCTCACGGCGCGATCCTCCAGGATGCTCGGCAGAGGGGGCGGGGAAATACTCATTGGCGGCTGGGCTCTTCCGTAGCTGAGGGAGGGGTAGATTCACGCGGCGGCTGTGCACGCCGGACCCACGACACCCTACCGGCCACAATTGAACGTCGCGGCGCGCGCCAGGTCACAGTTGTGTTGCCTCCCTCGGGTAGACTGCCACCGCGTTCGGGGCTTAGTCCCGTGCACGGGCCGCAATCCCTCGATGTGGCACCGTTTTCTCAACAGAAATCATGGTGAGTTACCGCTCATGCGCGTCTTTGTTCAAATCCCCTGCCTCAACGAGGAAGAGACCCTTCCCGCTGTTCTGGAGTCCATCCCGACCCAGATTGACGGCGTTGACGAGATCGTCATCCTTGTTGTGGACGACGGCTCAACCGATCGCACCATTGAGGTCGCTGAATCCTACGGCGTGACGCACTTCGTCCGGCACGCCCGCAACATGGGTCTGGCCCGCTCATTCAGGGATGGCGTCGACTACGCACTCAAGCACGGTGCAGATATCGTCGTGAACACCGACGGGGACAACCAGTACCCGCAAGCACGCATCGGTGATCTGGTCGCTCCGTTGATCGCCGGGCGGGCAGATATCGCCATCGGTGACCGCCAGACCAAGACCATTGCGCATTTCTCCCCCTTCAAGAAGTTCATGCAGGGAGCGGGAAGTCACGTGGTGAACCTGGCGGCCGGGACCGAACTGCCCGACGCAGCCAGCGGATTCCGTGCCTACTCAAAGAAGGCCCTGGAGCGGCTGAACATCGTGACACAGTTCAGTTACTGCATGGAGACCATCATCCAGGCCGGGAACAAGCGCCTGCGGATTGAGTCGGTTCCGATCACAACCAACCCCAAGACGCGCGAATCCCGGCTGTTCTCCAACATCTTCCAGCACATGGGCAAGTCGGCTCAGGCGATCATGCGCAGTTACATCATGTTCAAGCCGCACACCATCTTCCTGACCCTCGCCGCCGTGTTTTTCCTCGGCGCAGTGATTCCGTTTGGTCGGTTCCTCATCCTCAGCTGGATGGGCGTCGCGGGTGACCACATTCAGTCGCTGATCTTCGGGAGCGCGATGCTGGTGGGAACCCTGCTCTCGCTTGCGCTTCTGGTGATTTCGGATCTGCAGCAGACCAACCGGGTTCTCATCGAGGACACTCTTGAGCGCATCAAGGAGATTCAGTACGCCCCCGATCGTTTGATCCTTGACCCGACCGGCGAGGGCGCTCTGCCGCCAAACGGAACCCGTCCGGAGTCAACCGAGCGATGATCGTCGGTTTTGGCAGCTACGACACCGCAAAACACCCCAGAGTTGGCATCATCCTCGACGGGCTTCGCGAGCACGGCGAGGAGGTCGTCCAGATCAACCACCCGCTTGGTTTCAGCACAGCGGAGCGGGTGCGGATGCTGAACCAGCCGTGGCGGCTGCCCGACTTTGGCTGGCGCATGCTGCGGTGTTGGGGGCGGATGGCTGCCGACGCCAGACGGCTCAAGAGGACTGGGCGCCCGATTGACGCGGTTGTTGTTGGCTACATGGGGCACTTTGATGTTCTTCTGGCCAAACGGCTGTTCCGTGGGGTGCCCATTGTGCTTGACCACCTCATCTTTGCCGGAGACACCGCCGCGGATCGTGGCGCGCAGGGCATGAAGGTTCGGCTTCTCAACAGGCTCGACCGGGCCGCAACGGGAGCGGCCGATCTGGTCGTGGTTGACACGGAGGAGCACCGCCAGCTGCTGCCCGTCCCGGACCGCGGAGTCGTTGTTCCGGTTGGTGCACGGCAGGAGTGGTTCGATGCGGGCGCGTCCGCCAACGCGTCGGCGACGAGCCGCGCCGCCGGTGCACCGCTTGAGGTCATCTTCTTTGGACTGTTCACGCCGCTACAGGGAGCGCCCGTCATTGCTCGTGCGCTGCGCACAGCCCTGTCTGACGGAGCCCCGATTCGGGCGACCCTGGTCGGCACAGGACAGGACTACGAGCAGACCAGGAGCATCCTGACTGGCGTCGACGGCATCACCTGGCTTGATTGGGTCGACCACGCCGAGCTGCCCGCCCTAGTCGCCTCACACGACGTGTGCCTCGGTATTTTTGCCGACTCGGGCAAAGCACTCCGGGTTGTCCCCAACAAGGTCTACGAGGGCCTGGCCGCTGGTTGCGCCGTCGTGACTAGTGATACGCAGCCGCAGCGCAGGGCGCTCGGTGACGCGCTTGCGCTTGTCCCTGCAGGCAACTCCGATGCCCTCGCCGCGGAGCTTGTTTCCCTTGCCTCCGACGAGGGCCGGCTGAGTGAGCTGCAGCGGCGCGGCACAAGCGGCGCTGACAGTGTCAGAGCCGCGGCCATTGTTGAACCGCTGCTCGATGGGCTGCGTGTGATCCGCAGGACACACCGCGGTGCAGGGACGGACGGTGACCGCGCATGAGCCGCATTCTTGGCGCGCTGCGCTCCCCCCTTGTGAAGTGGTTGTTCCTTGCAATCGCACTTGGTCTTGGTGTCTGGGCCGTCTGGAAGCAGTGGGACGATATCCGCGTCGCACTCAGCCAGGTCAACGTGTGGCTCATTGTTCTTGCCGGTGTGGTGAGCGCCGCATACGTGTGGTGCACCATGCTGTCGTGGCGGCGCATTCTCCGCGACCTGGGCTCCCCCATCAGCATCGGTGCGGCGACGGAACTGTTTGGCGTCAGCCAGATCGGAAAGTACATCCCCGGCGGCGTGTGGAACATTGTCGCCGCAGCCGAGATCGGCACAGCCCACCACATTCCCCGACGCCGGTCGGTGACAGCCATGGCCATCGCCGTGCTCGTGTCACTGGTGAGCGGGCTTGCAATCGGATCAACCGCGTTCCTGTTTGCGCCAAGCCCCGAGCTTCAGCGCTGGGGCTGGGTTGTTTTTGCCGCCATTCCTCTCCTGATCGCCCTGGTGCCCCCCGTCCTCAACCGGCTCATCGCCGTGGTCTTCCGGCTCACCAAACGACCGCCGCTTGAGACCCCGCTTTCCACCAGGGGTGTCATCGGTTCCGTCGTCTGGGCCCTCATCGGCTGGGCACTGGCCGGTGTCCAGGTGTGGATCCTCGTGGTTGGACTCGGAGCAACGCTGAGCCCTGAACTGCTGTGGCTGAGCATTGCCGGGTACGCGCTGGCCTGGTCGGCCGGGTTCCTGTTCATTGTTGCTCCAGCCGGTGTTGGTGCACGTGAGGCGGTGCTCGCCGCCACCCTGGCCGGTGGCGTGTCCAGCGCGGTTGTTCTGACCGTTGTCCTCCTCAGCCGGGTACTGCTGACGCTGGTTGATCTTATTTTTGCCGCGATTGGTCTCATCGCCGGGCGACGCATCCGGTCAGCCCGTGCCGGCAGCATTGACGGCACTCCGCTGCCCAGTGTGGATGGGCTTCCCCCTACAGGTCCCTCGCACCCCGACTCAACGACGGGTGGCCCCCACCCCACAAACCCCGAAACGGTCTAGCAATGAGCCTGCCCACGCCCCACTCCCCCCGCCTGGTGACCTGGCTTGGCGTGCTTGGGCTCATCGCCCTGGGCCTGGGTGGGCCACTCACGTATGTGTTCGGGTCCCCCGCATACTCCAGCGGCGACGAAGCAGCCCACGTTGACTACGCACTGCAGCTCTGGCACGGGCAGCTGCCCATCTTTGAGAACGGGCTCGTCCTGACCAACACAATGGGCGTTCACCCTCCCGTGCAGTGGACAGCACAGCACCCACCGCTGTTCTACCTCCTGCTGGCGCCGGTGGTCGGGCCGCTTGTTGACGGTGGTCACATTGTTGCCGCGGCAATCGGAGCTCGCATCGTTGTTGCTCTGCTCGCGGTTGCGCTGCTCTTCGCCGTTCGCTGGACCACGGCGCGCGTCTTCCCCGCCCAGCCGGCTGTTGCGTGGACGGCAGCCCTGATCACGGGACTCTCCGTCTGGTTCGTGCGTCTGGGCGGTTCCGTCTACAACGACACCCTGGCGGCACTGGTCATCTGCCTTGCCTTTGGCATGCTCGTTGCCCTGTTCCGGGAGCCCCACTTGCGCCGCTGGTATGTGGGATTCACCCTGTTCATCACCCTCGCCGCACTCACCCGGTTCTCCGCGCTGCCGCTCTGCGCTCTGCTGCTGACCGCGTTCCTCATCCAGCGGATCACGATTGAGCGGCCAGGGATCTGGCGCGCCGTCGGTGCCCCCGTCCTGAGCGGTGTGATCATGCTTGTCGGCAGCGGATGGTTCTACCTGAGGAACGTTGCGCTCACCGGCAACCTCAGCGGCGGCCACCCCGACTGGGCCGTTGAACACACCGGTCGGGTCGAACGTCCGCTCAGTGAGGTCGCGCTTGATGCTGGGTTCTGGAAAACCATGCTCCAGCAATTCTCCACGCGAACCGTGCCGGAGCAGCCGTGGGCCTGGTGGATGAACTGGGGAATTCCCCTGCTCTTCCTGCTTCCGGTGGCGGTTGGTGGCGTGCTGTGGCTGAGTCGCATCCTGCGAGAGCGTCAGTCGCGAGCCAACGACCTGATCATTTTCGCAGTCATTGTCTGTGCGTGCCTCGGCGTCGCCGCCATGCAGATCTCACACACCGCGGGGGCCGGCTCATCGCTCCCCCGTTACTTCTTTGCCCTTGTGCCCTTTCTTGCCCCGGTCATGGCGCTTGCCCTCGTCGGGCACCGTGCAGCGCTGATCACGCTGCTGGCCTGGGTTGGAATTCGAACCGTCCTCATGGGTGTTGAGACCTCGGCAATGCTTGGACGCCGCTTTGGTGGAGAGCAGGCACAGATCTGGCCCGAGATCACCTGGGCGAGCTACGCGTTCGCCGTCGCGGGTGTCATTGCCGTCGTGGTGACGATCGTCGCCGCCAGGGATCCCAGAAATAGCCCGTTAGAGCCGAGTGCCGCGTGGGTGCAGCTGATGTCTGGGCCTGTGGGGCAGGTTCGGGGGTAGCGGGCGTGGGGTTGTTGTCAGCCCCTGCCCCATTGGAGCACTAGCGCCGGCGGGAGTCGTAGAGATCCGGCGCAATCGACATCAGCTGCTCGTCGACTGCCTGAACAAGGGTCGTGGCGTAGGTAGCGGTCAGGTGGTCGTCGTCGCGATACACAATGACGTTCCCAATCACGGCCGGACAAAAACCATCCACACAGAACTGATCTGTGACGTCCAGCTCGACGTACGACTCCGGTAGTCCCCCTGCGTCAAGTGTGGGTGATGAAGGTGCATAAATTGTGTTTCGGTCAATTCCACAAGAATCCGCACTGTTCGGATTCCCTTCCAAACACCGTGGGGCATCCTGCTTTAGACGAGGGTTGTCTCTGATCCCAATCGTCGTGATTCCCGCTGCGTCAAGCAGACTCCACGCCCTCAGCTGAGCTTCGGAGGCCGGACGCTCTCCCGTCCCATCTTCCGTTGTAACAGTGCCGAGTGTGACAACTGCCGAAGGCTGAAGCGCCATGATTTCAAACACGGCTCTCTTGTTCCACTCCTTGCACGAGGCGTTTCCAATGATGTCGTCACCAAACTGTAGGCGACACCCCGTCTTGTCGACAGTAATTAAATCCCATCCCTCGCGTTCGGCGATCAGTTTCATAGGCTCATACCATTGGCTCACATGGGAACCGCCCGACAGAACAACACGGGTCCTGGTGTCGTCAATTTCCACGGGGTTACAAATCAGCACCTCATCAAATTCAGTGCCGTTTTGCTCACTCTGGACGCATCCAACGTTCCGAATCTCCGAAAGGTCACGTCCAGCGACATCGATATTCGGTATCGGAGGCAGAACTGGCAGTGTTGTTAGCTCAACCCCAGATCCAGGAGTCAATGCAAGTGCACCCGGGTAAGACGCGACATCAATAGATTCAGGGATTGCCGAGGTATTCGCAGCACTGAACTGGTTAACACCAACCCCCATCGTGACCACCAAAACACTTGTCGCCGCGAGCGGGAGAAGAAGTCCACGACGAACGGTGATCCTGTCGCGAAGTTTTGTGACCGGACGTGAGACAAGCAGGTTAGACAACCAGGCCAAGACGATCGACACCGTCAAAACCACCAGACCGCCCAACACGCCAACCGCGGGGTATTGACGAATCGTTAAGTATGCGATGAGGACGGGCCAGTGCCAGAGATAGAGCGGATACGAGAGGGCAGCCACGAACTTCACGGGAGGCGCGTTGAGGAAACGGTCAGCCCCCATGCGTGTTTGCGATCCAGCGCTCACAATAATCAGTACCGCTCCTGCGACAGGCAGCAGAGCAGCAGGGCCGGGGAATTCATTCACGCCGTCAACCACGAAGCCACACGCCACAATGACAATCAGGCCAACCCAACCAAAAATGGTTCGCATGGTGACACTGAGCGCGGGGATTGAGGGCAGAGCGAGTGCGACAAGTGATCCGACGCCGATTTCCCAGAAACGCGCCCCCGAGTCAAAGTAGGCAACTGTTGGGTCAACAGAGTTGAGCCAAGTCGCGTGCACAAACGATGCAAGTGTCAATGCGCCGGTCACGAGAATAATCGCGTTGAGGGACTGCTGCGGTTTGCGCCCGCACAGCCAGACAACCAACGCGATGAGCGCCGGCCAGATGAAGAAGAACTGACCTTGAATGGACAACGACCAGAAGTGTTGGAGTGGGCTGGTCAATGGTCCAGCCGCGTCGTAACTCAGCTGAGAGTTAATCAGTTCAACATTCTCAAAAAACAGTGCTGAGGCAATGATCTCGCGCCCCGTCTGAGCCCAGGTGCTTTGTGGACTGACCATAACGGTGAAAACAGCGACCGCACTGAGGACAAGAAGCACCAAGGGCATGAGCCGCAAGAGCGTCCGACTATACCGGCGCGCTAGTCCTATCGGCTTTCCAGTGACCGCGGCACGTGCAAGTGACAGCGTCAGTAAGAACCCTGAAACAACAAGAAAGACGTCAACACCGCCCGACACTCGCCCCTGCCCAAATAGATGGAAAACCACCACAAGGGAGAGTGCGATGCCACGAAGGCCTTCAATTTCGGAGATGTGACCGCGCGCAAATCCTGCGCTCTGCGGCACCACTGCGGGGGCAGCGTGTCTAGCCATGGGGGGAATAGCGATTTTCTATGAGAGAAGCATCGGGAACCCACCCAGCCTAGTCGCACTCAGGAGAGGCTCCAACCGCTCCGTCACTCTTCTGAATTCGGTGGAAGCAACTCACGGGATTTTAGCGTTTGCTACTCCCACGAATCTTTCGCTTGACGACGCCCGCTGTTCGTCGGAGCTTCTTGTATAGCGCAACAGGGTAATCCCGCGCCGTGCTCTGCCGGATAGAGATGTTCCCGTATTCAGTGAAGAACAGTGTCTTCTGCGGGAGCCGCTCAAGCACTCTGTCGCCCCAGAGCACATCGGCGGTGCGATGCGCTCCCACGCGGTAACGCTTTGACCAGGTTCCGAGTGTCACTTCAACAAAAAGATCCCACACACCAGAGAGGTTGAGCGACTCGGTTGAGTTTCCGACGAGCTCGACCTCGCCATTGTCCGGATGAACCGTGGACTCCACGACGGGCACGATAGATCCGCTTTCTCGATGCAGCCAGACAAATCGCAACGATGATGCCGGGAATATAAATCCCGGTGACGAGATCTTCGCCCGCAGTTCCACGCCGCCGGGCAGAGCATCGAGGCCCGTCACGACAACCGAGACATCCGGCGTCATCCCGGCGTGCGTCCCACCACTCGCGTCACGAAAGACAAGGGTCATGGCATCTTCATCTAGCGATAGAGATAAAGCTTTACCCTCAGATATATCAGTCGAAAGACGAGTTAGCGCAGGCACGTCACCGTCCGACGCCAGGTCAAGAATCACCTTTGCCTGGTTGGTCGCCCTTTCCCGAATTTCAGAATTCCATAGATGACCAGCACTCGTCTTGAATTCTTCTACAAGGCGAACGCGTTCACTGGATGACAGCTTGTGGAACCGAGAACCAAAAACCTGCGGCATTCCTACGGTATCGATCATGCTTCGCTCCAGCAAGATCGTACGACGCGGGCCCTCCGGCATCAGCTTATCGATCAATTTGATTGCATTAATACTTTTCAGAAAATCGTGCTGTGGACTTTGTGGCTGATTTGAGATATTGCCACCGTCACTTCGGCCTCGAAACCAGTAATAAGGCTGGTCGGATATGGTCGAAATATGATTGCCTCGAATGTACGCCTCGAGCGTGAACGGAATATCTTCCCCGTTCTTGTACCCGGTCATAAATCGAATTTTGTTTTGTTCGATAAGCGTTCGCCGGAAAAGCTTCCACGGACCAAGAGTGCGATAGGCGTATGAGTCAATAAAATCAGCGGCAAAACGTTCCGTCTCAAAAACCTTCCTAGCGACACTGCGCTTCCGATCGCCGAAACTCTCTTGCCTGCACAGAACGACATCGGATCCGGTTTCCTCGGCACGTTCAACCATGCGTTCGAGCGCTTCAGGGGCAAGCTTGTCATCGGCATCAAGGAAAAAGACGTACTCTCCCGTAGCGCGATCCAGTCCCTCGTTTCGAGGCGTCGCCGCACCACCACTATTTGGAATGTGAACGGCAAACCATCCGGCGTTTGCCTCCGCAAATCCGTCAATGATCTCGCCGCTGCTATCCGTGGAGCCATCGTCCACCATGATCACCTCAACGACGGCAGAGTTGATCGTTTGCTCAGCGAGCGACTCAAGCGTCTCTCCGAGAAAACCCTCGGCGTTGTAGACGGGAATGATGACTGAAACGTGCGGAGAGGTGTGGTGCAACATGAACGTGTTCTTGCCTTCGGTTGACACTCGAGATGGACGCCGGATCGTCTGACCACAGTAATCTGCTTCGTTGCGCATGACGCCCCGCCGCGCCCTGCCCACCGGATTGCCGGATTTTCTCAGGGGTTATCTTCAGGACGCCTACCTACCCCGGCCCGACACAGCTCCGTCATCATCGACTCCTCTGACAAACGGTGCGTGACCGAGGGGTAAACAGAACCGCAGAGTACGATTGTCATATTTCGTCCCCGTCTCCAGGAGTTTCTGCGTGAAAACCGCCCTTATCGGCTACACAGGGTTTGTCGGTTCAAACCTGCTCTCCCGTCTCAACATCGACGACGTCTACCGCTCAACAACAATCGAAGAGATCAGGGGCAAGTCGTACGACCTGGTGATTTCAGCAGGCAACCGTGCGGACTCCTTCCGGATCAACAACGAACCGGATGTAGACCTGGCAGAGATCAATGGTCTGATTGACGCCGTCGCCGATGCGCAGATCGGCAAGCTGGTTCTCGTTTCCACTTGCGTGGTGTATCCGGGAGGCTCTCACCCGAACGAGGATTCGCCGCTGACAACTGATGGGCTGACCCCATACGGGGCCAATCGGCTTCACCAGGAACAGCGGTTCAGCTCACTCTTTGACACCACGATCGTTCGACTGCCGCAGCTTTACGGGGACTCCCTGAAGAAGGGACTGATCTACGACCTCGCCAACGATTACCGAACCGAGTTCATCCGGCCGGACGGACTTTTCCAGTACTACGACGTCCGAAAGCTCGCGGCAGACATCACCACTGTCCTGGCCAACAACGTGTCGTCGATCAACATGGCCTCACCGGCGATCTCTAACGCCGACGTCGCTGAATTGATTTTTGGCCGCGACATCCGCGCACAGCAGCCGGCCGAGCCGGAGTCTGTTTTTGCGCAAATGTACACAAGAGACATGCACACAAAGCACGGCGCCCTGCTTGGCGGAACGTCGGACTACATCAACACGCGGGCGCAGGTCATTGAGGGGCTTCGAGAGTTCGCCTCAACAATCGGAACCGCTAACCAGGGAGAAAAAGCATGATCAACGGACTCAAGGTTTCGGCCATCGTCACCTGTGCGGGCCGGGGCGTCCGATTTGGCGGCAACAAACTTCTTGTCACGATCAACGGCATGACGGTTCTTGAGAAGTCCGTTCGTAACTTCTTGATTGACCCCATCGACGAGGTCATCGTCACGGTGAGCGCAGAGAACGAGGCCGAGTACAGGAAGATCCTGGTCGAGGATGCCAAGCTTCCCGTCACTCTGGTTGTTGGCGCAGAGGAACGTCACCTGTCCGCGCAGAAGGGACTCGCGGCGACAAGCGGAGACATTGTTGTGGTGCACGACGGGGTCCGACCGTTTGCGACGCCAGACCTCATCAACAAGGTCATCGCTGGTTCCATTGAGCACGGTGCAGCGATGCTTGGTATGCCAAGCACCGTCCAGGTCAAGCTCGTCTCCGACGCCGAGTTTGTTGAGGGGTCACTCGACCGGGCCCACAGCTGGCTGGGCCAGACACCACAGGCTTTCAAGCGCGAGCACCTGCAAAACGCCTACGACGCTGCTCTGCGCGATGCGTATGCGCGCGTGAGCGACGACGCGGACCTTGTTGCCGAGTACGCAGGAGTTTCCGTGAAGATCCTTGAGGGGTCGGTCGACAACATCAAGATCACCACCCCACAGGACCTGGGGCTGGCCCGCATGATTGCCGACGATTCAGAACCGAAAACCATCAGCTGAACCAAATATCCCCGTCGGACCAGGTAAACGGATGCGGTACATCCGGTGACGTTTAACTGGTTTTGATCACGGACACGGTTTGAGCCGACCGAGCAGAGATAGAGTCGCAGTGTGATCGCAGTTTCTCTCATCATCGCCACCTACAACAGCGGCGACAACGTCCTCCGCCTCATCTCTTCCCTTGATGCTCAAACCATTGAGCCCGAGCGGTTCGAGGCGATCTTTGTTGATGATGGTTCAACCGACGGAACTCCGGCGCTTCTTGCATCCGCCGCTGAGTCTCGTCCGTGGATGCGCATCATTCAGATCGAGAACTCCGGATGGCCGTCACGCCCACGCAACACAGCTCTGGACGTTGCCCGTGGTGAGTTTGTCCTCTTCATGGACCACGATGATGAAATCTATCCGGACGGGCTGCGCCGCGCACACGAGTTCGCGACCGAAAACGCGTCGGATGTTGTTCACGTGAAAGAGAGCAGCACCAACGCGGTCAGCCTCGGCATGGAGCACTTCGATGCCAATAAGGCCAACGTCTTAGATGACCTGACGCAGCTGCCGCTGACTCCGTTGACGCCGCACAAGCTCTACCGTCTTGACTTCCTCAACCGAAACGAACTGCGATTCGAGGAGGGACGACGGGTTCTCTACGAAGACAACCGCTTTAACATTCAGGTCCTCGCCCGAGCCGAACGAATTAGCGTTCTTGCGGACACCCCCGTGTACAAGTGGGTTCGAGAGGTGGAGAACACCGGATCGTCCACACTCGGCCGCAATCGCGACGAGTACTGGGCTGCCATCCGACGCGTTCTAGAACTGGCGACAACAGAACTCGCTGATAAACCAGAACTGCGCGACTTTGCGCTGCTCTATCAGCACCGTCTCCGGATCGCCGGATACTTCAGGGAGTCGTTCGCCCGACACTCTGACGAACGACGCGACACAGATCTGACCCACCTCACGGCCCTTGTTGACGAGTTCATCTCACCCGAACTGGACTCGCAACTTAGCGTTTTCCTTCAGACCAAGATGAAGCTGTTTCGAGCCGGTCGGATTGATGCCCTCAAAGAGCTGGCAGCCTGGGACGCAGAACTTGTTGGTCAGACCGCACTCGTTGACATCATTCCTCTCGACGACGGGAAGCTGCAGATCACCACGGAGACCCGGTGGCGCACATCAGACGGCCGCGGGCCTGCTGTCCGCCTTGATCGCGGTCGTCTTATCCGCCAGCTACCCTCAACGGTCGCCGCGGGGCTGACCCGGGATGAGCGAGATGTGACCGGTGACTTCTACCGGGCTCGTATTTCTGTTGGCCTTCGCCACCCCAAGCAGTCTGTCACCTGGTTGCTCCCGACCGTTCCTCGAACGTTCTCGGTCAAGTCTGGCGAGAAGGAAGATGACGTTTACATTCGCGCCGTGGCCGTGTTTGATCCGCGAACAGCGGCTGCCGGAACCGTCATCGATCCCGGGCTCTGGGAGCTCAACGCCTACACGTCCTTCGCCGACCGCACACAGCAGCGGCGGGTCCGTTTGGGGCGAAAGCCCCTGCAGTCATCCGCTCACGGCGACCGGATCGGTCGGACAAAGCTGGAGCTCACCAAGAACCACCATGTGAACTTCAGGCTGGGCGAAGCTACTCTCGCCGTTCCCCACCGCGTTACGGCCAGCGCTCGACCGTCGTCGCAGAACAAGGACCTGTTCATCACTGACGTCACTGTTGCCGAGGCTCAGTTCAGCGAGCCGGGTCGCTACAGCGTCGCTGTTGTTCAGAACAACCCGTTCAGCCGCTGGGTTGTGTCACACACAAGCACAAACGCAGTTGCAAAGCTCATGCTTCACTCGTTCTTTAAGCCCACCCCGGTCAGAGTCACTGATGGGGGAACAAACCGGATCGCCTCCGTCGTCGGCAAACAGAACACCACGGGGCAGCGCGTGGTTCTCTTGCGTGACGGCTCGCCCGTACAAGGCGGCGTGCGAATCATCGAACGCGCACGGTAACCACACAATACGCAGATGACGGCGGGTGCCAGGGGCACCCGCCGTCATCTGCGTATTGAGGTCAAATCGCCGCCACAGCGCTAGAGCGGGTTCTCGTCCTTCAGCCGGTTGAACACGGTGTCGTACAGCTCTGCTGTACGCCGGTTGTCGCGGCGAGTTTCACTGAGTTCGTTACGTAGCCTGCGAACCTCGATCTCAAGCTCCATAACCCGCTCAAG
>JBQELM010000016.1:0-14579 GCA_052103915.1 Mycetocola sp.
GGTGCCGGGCTCGTCGGTGCCGGGCTCCTCGGTTCCGGGCTCCTCTGTTCCGGGATCTTCGGTTCCGGGCTCCTCTGTTCCTGGCTCTGAGGGGGCAGCCTCGGTGGTTGCGCTGAATGTCGCACCAACAGGGTTCGGCTTTTTGGTCGGGTCAAGGCCTGAACCGCTCGAGTACCACCAGGCGCGCACGCCGGGGTCAAGGAAGTCAAGGAACTCCTGCGGGTACGAGTCCGGGTACACCGCTGCGTCGGGCGACGACCCGTTGCTGTAGGTGCGGCCCTCAAACTCGGGTGAGCGGTTGAACGTGACCGTGCCGCTGTCATCAGCCGAGACCTCGCCGGCAGCAAACGTTGCAACGGGGACACGGGCGAAGCCGTCGCTTGTCCCGTCGGCACTGACCGACCAGGCCACATCCATGACCAGCTCACCGGAGCCGTCGGCCGCAATCGACAGCGATGGATTGCCAAACGTCAGCGTCACATCGGGGGCGAGGCCGGGGTACGGGTGCAGGCGGAACCCGTCCGACCAGATCAGCTCACTCTGGCCGGTCTCCTGGTTGGTCCAGCCGGTGCCACCGGTGAAGGTGAAGACCTTGTCGCTGCCGCGGCTGACCGCACCGTAGGAGGTTGCCGCCCACTCGGACGCGTAGTCGGATAGTGACCAGCTCAGTGACGAGTCAGCGGTCAGGACGCTTCCGGCCGGAGCTGTGCTCAGCGCGGGGGCATCGGGGCCGATCCAGGCCGGGTTTTCCGGCGTTTCCGGCTCGGTTGGGTCAAGCTGGCCTGGAGCCGGCTCGCGGGTGGTGACCGCGTCGACGTTGCCGACCCGGTCGATGATGCTGACACGTGCGGTCTTGTACGGGTGGCTGACAAAGAGCCGGTCACCACTGGCTGAGGCTGTCAGTGCCCACACGTCCGCGTTGGCTGTGCCTGTCCCGCTGGTGACGCCCGCTGCGGAGAAGTCAACGGTGTTTGTGACGCTCCAGCTGCCCGGGCTGACAACGCTCAGGGTGTTGGAGAAGCCGTTGCTTGCGTAGATCTCGTGGGTGACGGGGTTGACCGCCAACTCGCGGGTGGTGTCGCCGAGCGTGATCGGCTCACCGATGTGCAGGCCGGACTCGGTGTTGATGGTGATGAGCTTGTTGTCGTCCCAGTCATCGCTGAGGGTGGGGGCCACGGCCGCGTACAGCTGGCCAAGCTCCTCATCAACCGCGAGGGCTGCGGCGCGTCCGCCGAGCTTCTCGCCGTTGTACTCAAACGATCCGACCGGGACGGCGAGCGAATCCACCTAGCTGTCGGTGATCGTGCTGTACCCGGTGATGACGTTGGCGCGTCCCTCCGCGATCCAGAGGATGTGGTTGGTCTCGTCAAGGACGGCGTCCTTCACCAGCGGGTAACGCTCGGTGGTGATGGCGGCCTCGGCGCTGGCGGTGCCCGCACTCGGGTCGATGGTGATCACGCCGTCGCCGGTGACGTAAACCAGGCCGCTGTCCGGGTCAACGTTGAGGCTGGTTGGGTACTTCGGGGCGCCCGCAATGGTCTTCACGAGCTCGCCGGTCTCGGTGTTCACCACGGACAGGGTTCCCTGGCGGTAGTGGCTGACATAGAGTTCCGCGCGCTCGGCGTTCAGGGCGAGGAAGTACGGCTCGGCTGAGTCAAGCTCGATGACGGTGTCCGAGGCTTCGCCGGTTTCCGAGTTGATCCAGGTCACGCCACCGCGGGTGGAGGTGCCACGGTCAACGGGCAGGTAGACCCGTTTGTTCTTCTCGTCGATGACCTGGCTGCGTGTGAGCGCTCCGGCCTCAACGGTGGTGGTGATGCTGTAACTGGGGGTGTCTGGGGCATCGGCGATCGCCGGTGCGGCGACCCCCAGCCCGGTGATGCTCAGTGCACCGACGGCGATCGCCGATGTCAACCGAGTGAGGGATCTGTCTCTCACATTGTCTCCTGTGTGGGTGCGCGCGGGCGCGCCAAAGGGCGGCGTCGGACGCCTGCGCGGGAATGGGGTGCGGTGCGAGCACGTGGAACGGCTCGTGGGTTAAGGATAGCCTAACCTTAAGAGGAATGGGGGCCAGTGATGGCGCAGAATGGGGGACATGAGCACCGAGCACACACCCGACCGCCGGAACCCGGCCGGGCCATGGCTTCGCGCGGATCGCACCGCTGGCCTCGGCGTGGACGGGCGAACCGAACGGGTCGAGTCCCGGCTGGGTGATGTCATTGCCGCGGGTGTGCTTGCGCCCGGCGACCGGCTCCCGAGCGAGGTTGAGCTAGCCAGGCTGCTGGGCGTTGCTCCGGTGACCGTGCGTGCGGCGCTTGAACGCCTGCGGTTGCGTGGCCTGGTTGTGACCCGCCGGGGGCGTAGTGGCGGCAGTTTTGTGGCTGACCGGGTTGATATCGCCGCCATCGCTCGTCACCGTTTGGCTCAACTGAATGCCAACGATCTGCGTGACCTGGCCGTTCATTACATTGCGGTTGCGTCGGCTGCGCTGAGCATGGCCGCTGGGGTCGCTCAGCCCGCCCAGATTGGTGTCCTCCGGCGCCGGGTGGCGGCCGCCGACCGGGTGGTTGGCGCGCAGTGGTCACGCCTGCTTGATGCGGTCCTGCTTGACATGGCGGCGCTCAGCGGTTCGGAGCGGCTGACCGCCGAGCAGGCCAGGCTCCAGCTGGAGTACCTTCCCCTGCTTGATCTTGTTTTTCAGGGCGACAGTGTGGAACGGGCCGAGCGGGTGCGTGCGGTTCTGCTGATCCTTGACGCACTGGAACGGGGGGACGCCACGGCCACCGTTGACGCGTTCACCCGGCAGGCCCAGCGTGGTTTTGAGCGTCTGGTTGATCTGGCCGGGCACACACCGCCCGACGCGGCCCCTGTTGGTGAGTCTGCCTCTGCTCGTGGGTCTGCTCCGTCGTCATCACGGCCGACGGACACCGACCGACGGACACCGACCGACTGACACGGTGCCCGCACCGGGGCGGGTGGCTGTTCGCGGTCGGCGAGCGCGGAGGGTCGGTGAAAATCCTCCAGACTGTTTCCTCTGAGTCCGTATCGGGGCAGGCTGGAAGGGTGCGTGACCGCGCACCGAGGTTCCGATCGGAGGAGGCCACATGGCTGTACTGGTACTGAGCACGAACTACGGGGTTGAACAGGACGAGCTGACGGCCCCCGTCGCCGCGTTGCGCGAGGCGGGGATCAACGTTCAGATCGCCGCCGTCACAACCGACCCGATTGTCACGCTGGTGTCAGACAGGGATAACGGCGTCACGGTTGAACCGGACACCACCCTGGCGGAGGTGTCGGCCGCCGACTACGACCTTGTTGTTCTGCCGGGCGGGACCATCAACGCGGACACACTCCGCACGAACGCTGACGCCCTCCGCCTGGTGGCCGAGTTTGCTGAGACGGGCAAAAGCATCGCGTCAATCTGTCACGGCCCGTGGCTGTTGGTCGAGGCCGATCTCCTTGGCGCTCAAACACTGACGTCGTACGCCAGCATTGCGACCGATGTCCGCAACGCGGGTGGTACCTGGGTGGACGAGTCGCTGGTGCGATCGGAGGGCGATGGCTGGTCGCTGATCACCTCACGCTCGCCCGACGACCTGGCCGTGTTTAGCGCAGCGGTGGTGGATGCAGCTCGGTAGCACCGAGGAGAAAAAGCAGCGGCCCCCGAACCGAGGTTTCCCTCGGCTCGGGGGCCGCTGTGCTGTGTCAGAGTGATGCTCTGATGGTCACCCGGTGACCCGGCGCTTAGACCGCTTCGGAGCCGAAGTGGGCAGGCATTGTGGCGCGGTGCGTGCGGCGCAGCTCGTCAACGCTGACCGTGAACACGTCCTGGATCTCCAGCTCCGCTGTTCCTGAGCCGTCTCCGGCTGCGTCGGTCACACCGATGCGAGCGACGGGGTAGCCCCGACCCTCGCACAGTCCGCGGAACTTGACGTCGTCCTCACGCGGAACGGAGACAAGCACGCGTCCGGTTGACTCGCCGAACAGCGCTGCGGTCAGGTCAACGCCGTCACGCTCAAGGATCTCGGTGAGGAACACGCGGGCGCCAACACCAAAGCGCATGACGCCCTCGGCGAGGGTCTGGGCCAGGCCACCGTCGGAGAGGTCGTGAGCGGCACTGATCAGGCCCTCGTGTGCTGCGGCCTGGAGCAGGCCTGCAAGAGTCTTCTCGCCCTCGATGTCGAGCTGGGGCGGCAGGCCACCGAGGTGGTCGTGCACGGTGCCAGCCCAGGCCGAGCCGGACAGCTCGTCGCGGGTGGTGCCCAGCAGGTAGAGGTTCTCTCCCTCGTCCTGCCAGCCGCTGGGGATGCGGCGGGCGACGTCGTCGATGATGCCGAGCACGCCAACCACGGGGGTCGGGAAGATCGGGGTGTCACCGGTCTGGTTGTAGAAGGAGACGTTTCCGCCCGTCACAGGAACCTCAAGCTCCATGCAGGCGTCGGACAGGCCCTCAACGGCCTGGCTGAACTGCCACATGACCTCGGGGTTCTCCGGCGAGCCGAAGTTGAGGCAGTCGGTGACGGCTGCGGGGACCGCTCCCGTGGTGGCGACGTTGCGGTACGCCTCCGCCAGGGCCAGGCGGGCACCCTGCTTGGGGTCAAGCTGGCAGTAGCGGCCGTTGGCGTCTGTTGCGATGGCAAAGCCCAGGCCGGATTCCTCGTCAACGCGGATCATTCCGGCGTCGTCGGGGAAGCTGAGCGCGGTGTTGCCGAGCACAAAGTAGTCGTACTGGTCGGTGATCCAGCTGGGGTCGTCCAGGTTGGCGCTGCCCAGCAGTGACAGGAACTGCGTCCGCAGCTCAGCAGGCGTGGTGGCGCGTGGCAGGTCCTCGGCCCGGTCGGCCTGCAGGGCGTCAATCCAGGTGGGGTACGCAACGGGGCGGTCGTAGACGGGGCCGTCGATCGCGACGGTGCGCGGGTCAACGTTGACGATCTCTTCACCGTTGTGGTGGATGACCAGGCGGCCGGTGTCGGTGACCTCGCCCAGAACGCTGGTCTCGACCTCCCACTTGTTGACGACAGCGAGGAACGCATCGAGTTTGTCTGGCGCAACAACGGCCATCATGCGCTCCTGCGACTCCGACATCAGAATCTCTTCTGCGGTCAGGGTGGGGTCGCGCAGCAGGACCTTCTCCAGCTCGATGAACATTCCGCCGTCACCGTTGCTGGCCAGCTCGCTGGTTGCACAGCTGATGCCGGCGGCTCCCAGGTCCTGGATGCCCTCAACAAGTCCGTCGCGGTACAGCTCAAGGCAGCACTCGATGAGGACCTTTTCTGCAAAGGGGTCACCAACCTGAACGGCTGGCCGCTTGGTTGGTCCACCGTCGTCGAAGGAGTCGGAGGCCAGGATGGACGCGCCACCGATGCCGTCTCCACCGGTGCGTGCACCAAAGAGGACAACCTTGTTGCCCACGCCGGTGGCGTTGGCCAGGTGCAGGTCCTCGTGGCGCAGGACGCCAACCGCGAGCGCGTTGACGAGCGGGTTGCCCTGGTAGACCTTGTCAAAGTAGGTCTCGCCGCCGATGTTGGGCAGGCCGAGGCAGTTGCCGTAGAAGCTGATGCCGCTGGTCACGCCGTGCACAACGCGGGCCGTGTCGGCCTCGGCGATGTCACCGAAGCGGAGCTGATCCATGACGGCAACGGGGCGGGCGCCCATGGAGATGATGTCGCGGACAATGCCGCCGACGCCGGTTGCCGCACCCTGGAACGGCTCGATGTAGCTGGGGTGGTTGTGGCTCTCGACCTTAAAGGTGACGGCCCAGCCTTCACCGACGTCAACAACACCGGCGTTCTCGCCCATGCCGACCATGAGGTTCTTGGTCATGGCTGGTGTGACCTTCTGGCCAAACTGGCGCAGGTACTTTTTGCTCGACTTGTAGGAGCAGTGCTCGCTCCACATCACGGAGTACATGGCCAGCTCACCTGAGGTGGGGCGGCGACCGAGGATCTCGCGGATGGATTCGTACTCGTTTGGCTTCAGACCGAGGGCAGCGTACGGCTGAACCTTGTCTGGAGTCTTTTCTGCGTTGGCGACGGTGTCAGCAACGTGCGTGGTGGTGTCAGCAGTGGTCTCGGTCACGGCGGAAGGTGCTCCTCAGAGGGGTGGGAACCGGGCGAGATCAGTCTATCCACTCCGGAGGGCTTCCCGGCGCTGCCGCTGGACTCCGGTGAGCTCCCCCGCGGCACCGCGCTCTGTGGAGGGCACCGCGGGGTGTTCCGCGTTGTCCACAGTGCTCATTTTTTGTGCACCACCGGTTGTTAGCGTGCCGGGCGATGCTGACCGGGGGCCGCGGTTGGCGTGGCAAAAAGCCGTGTTGGGGCCCGAAACGTGGAGGAGGACATCTATGCCAATGAGTCGTCGACAGGTCATTGTCGGTGCCGCGACGGGAGCCGTCACCGCGGCAGCAGCGGCACCGGGGCTGTTTAAACCCGGTCCCGCGGCCGCCGGTGAGGGCAGCGCTGAGCGTTTAACCGCCGCCGATCGCGACGGTGCGCTCGCGGCCCCGGTGGCTGAGCCGGGTCAGGATGAGCTGTGCGCTGTTGTCTTCGACGATGCGTCGTTGAGCCGAGCCCGGCTGCGGTTTCACCGAACCAACGGAGCCGGGGGCTGGACGGACGTGGTCCGGTCAACGCACGGTCCGGACCGAGCAAAGGTGGGAATCAGTGACCCGGTTGTGGTGCCGGAGGGAACGCGGTCCATCGAGCTCCACCCCTCGTCAACGGGCCGCGTGCGAGTGGTCCGGAGCAACGGGTCGCTGTCTTCCGGTGCGCGGGTCAGCTCGGCACGCCGCATCGATTTTCTTGGACTGTCCGTTGTGCCCCGGTCCGGGTGGGGTGCAGATGAGAGCCTCATGACGTTCACGCCGATTGTGTTTTCCCCGGTCCAGACCCTGACGGTTCATCACTCGGCGATGGCGGTCTCCGGAGACGCCAACGCCGCGGTTCGCGCGATCTACCGGTTGCATGCCGTGGAGAACGGCTGGGGTGATATCGGCTATCAGCTGCTGATTGGTCCGGACGGCCGCATTTTTGCCGGTCGCTCAACCGGCTCAGATGCGGTTCCCGTTTTTGACCCGTCGGCCAGCGGGGCACCACGCTCCAGCGTGACGGGGGCGCACGCCGGTGGATTCAACTCGGGCAACATCGGGATCTGCCTGATGGGGGACTTCACTGCCGCTCAGCCCACACCGGCCGCGCGTCGTTCGCTCATCAGTGTGCTTGCGCGGTTGTGCCGAACGCGTGAGCTTGATCCGCAGTCAACGGTGACCTACGTCAATCCGTTGAGCTCAGACAGGCGGACCGTGTCTGCCATTGCCCGGCACAGGGACTGGAATGCAACAGAGTGCCCCGGTGACGCCTTTGCACCGACCTTTGATCGGGTGCGGGCTGACGTTGCGGTGAAACTCCGCTCACTTTCCGTCGGGCGTGCGGTGAGCTGAGCGCGGGCGATCGTGGCGACCCGGCCGGCGTGATCTTCGCTGTGCCGGGTCGCCGTTTCTTTTTGTGTTGAAGCACTGTGCCGGTTTCGTCGCTGAACTCGCTTGTCAAAACGACGGAGTGGAACTAAAGTGGAAACGATTTCACTGACCAACGATGTTCCAGGAGTTTTCATGTCAGACCCGATCATGGTGACCGCCGTCTTCACCCCGGCCGCTGGCGCACTCGCCACGCTTGCCGACGCCATTGCGCCGTTCCTTGGCGAGGTTCACTCCGAGCAGGGATGCGAGCTCTACGCCCTCCACCGCGGAGAGGACGGCAGCCTGGTCATGCTGGAGAAGTGGACAACCGTCGCTGATCTTGACGCACACGCTGCAGGGGACATCGTTGCCCGGCTTGATGCGGCCATCGAGCCACTTCTTGCCGCACCGACCGTTGTCACACGGCTCCACGCCATCCCGGGCGGATCAACCAACCGCGGCGCGCTGTAGAACGCAGGAACCTGTCGGCATCGCCCGACCCATCGCAAAGGAGCGATCATTAACCCCCCACGTTTCCTCGGCAGAGCGCTCGACGTTCTTGACCGTCTTGTGCAGATTGTGACCGTGCTGCTTCTGGCCGTTGTCGCGATCTCCGTGACCTGGCAGGTCATCGCCAGATACATCACCTCCTCATCCAGCGCCTGGACAAGTGAACTCGCCACCAACGCCTTTGTCTGGCTCGCGATGTTCGCGATCGCGCTTGGTGTACGACGGGGCCGACACATGAAGCTGGACATCTGGGAGTTCCTCCCGTACCGGCGCTGGGTGTCGATCACCGTTGACACTCTCGCCGCGATTGCGGTTGTTGCTGTGCTTGCGCTGCTTGTGGTGTTTGGCATCGAGGTTCTTGAACCGGCATTCCGGCGGGACCTTCCCGGTCTCGGCATCTCCTACGGCTGGGTGGCGCTCGCCGTGCCCGTCGGCTGTGGGCTGTCGCTGATCTTTGCCATTGAGGCCTGGGTCAGGACGATTCGGTCACCACAGGACCCCGACGCGCTTCCGCAGCGGATCCTGTTTGACGAGGACCACACGCCAACCGTCGCCGCCGTCACAACAAAGGGGCTCTGACCCATGGGTATTCCTCTTCTCTCCAGCTTCTTTGCCGGAATGCTCGTTCGCATTCCCATCGGTTTTGCCCTCGCCGCCGCGTCGTTCTTCACCCTGTGGCTGATGACGGACGTGCCGCTTACCGTCGGTGCGCAGCGCATCGTGGCCGGTATTACGCCGTTCTCGCTGCTTGCGATCCCGCTGTTCATCCTGGCCGGTGGCCTGATGAACGCCGGTGGTATCACCAAGCGACTGCTCAACCTGGCCGACGCCATTGTGGGTGGCATGCGCGGTGGTCTGGCGCAGACAAACGTGCTGTCGTCGCTGTTCTTTGGCGGAATCTCCGGTTCGGCCGTCGCCGACGTCTCCAGTTTTGGGCGCATCCTGATCCCCGCCATGAAGGCGCGCAACTACAACGCGGCGTTCTCTGCCGCGGTGTCCGCCGCCGCTCCCGTGGTGTCACCGCTCATGCCGCCGAGTATCGCCATGATTGTGTACGGCGTTGTCAGCGGTACCTCCATCGGTCAGCTGTTTTTTGCCGGAATCATTCCCGCATTTATTTACATTGCGATGCTGATGGTTGCTGTGCACCTGGTTGTCCGCAAGCAGGGGTTCACCGATGCTGCGCTGGTGCTGGCCAACGGGGACTTCTCCAAGATCGGTAAAACGGCCCCGGCCGACCGGCCCAAGTTCTGGCCGTCACTGGTGGGGGCGATTCCCGCCATCCTGATGCCCGTCATCATCCTGGTTGGTATTCGCTTTGGCGTGTTCACCCCAACGGAGGCTGCCGCGGTAGCCGTGGTCTACTCGCTGCTTGTTGGCGTGTTTGTGTACCGCGAGCTGAAGGTCAAGGAGCTGGTCCGCTCCATGATCGACTCCGCAATCATTGTGGGACTGATCATGCTGGTGCTCGCCGCCGCGCAGCTGTACTCGTGGGCGTTGACCCAGGGTCGTGTGCCGGAAACCATCGCCAACGGTCTGTTCACGATCACAGACAACCCGATTGTGCTGCTGCTCATGATGAACCTGCTGCTGCTTGTCATCGGCATGTTCCTTGAGGCCAATGCCGCGGTCATCATCCTGACGCCGATCCTGCTGCCGCTTGGGGTGTCGATGGGGGTCGACCCGGTCCACCTCGGTGTCATCATCGTCGGAAACCTGGGTGTCGGGCTGATCACCCCTCCGGTTGGCATCACGCTGATGCTGGCCTCCGAGATCGCCAAGGTGAACCTGATCGCGTCGATCAGGGCGGTTGCTCCGTTCCTGGTCACCGCACTCGCGTTCATCCTGCTGATCACCTACGTGCCGCAGCTGTCGCTGTGGTTGCCCGGTCTCCTGATGCCCTAGAGCAAGCTTTTTACCCCCGCACCACCCCGTATAACCCCCACCTGGCGCGTCCTGCGCCGCTCTTCCCCTTACACAAAGGAGTGCTCGTGAAGAAAAAATCCACCACAGCCATTGCGCTGGCCGTTGGTGCCGCTGTGCTGTTGACTGCCTGTTCCGGTGGTGCAGGCGGCGGCGGTGGAACCGACTCCGGTTCCGCTGACGGCACTGTGCTCACCCTCGGGCACGCCGGCAATGACACTGACGCCCGTCACGTCGCCGCGCTCAGCTTTAAGGACAAGGTTGAGGCCGCAACGGATGGTGCCGTCACTGTTGAGATCTATCCGTCCTCCACCCTGGGCACCTGGGAGGAGATGGTTGAGGGACTCCAGTTGGGTACGACCGACATCGTCATCGAGTCGATGCTCGCCATCGAGTCGTACACGGACGTCTCCGGCATCGAGACGGCGCCGTTCCTGTACGAGAACGAGGAGCAGTTCTTTGGTGTGTGGGACGGTCCGCTGGGTGACGAGATCAAGGATGCGGCCACGGCCGACTCCGGCTACGCGCTGCTGGGCAACATGTACCGCGGACCCCGCCAGCTGAACACCAAGCAGCCGGTGATCTGAACGGTCAGACGATCAGGACGCCAACGGCACCCACCATGCTTGCGACCTGGGAGGCGTTGGGCGCCAGGGCTGAACCGCTTGCGGCCAACGAGACCTACTCCGCGCTGGAGTCCGGGGTGCTTGATGGTCAGGAGAATCCGCTCGACTCGATCCTGTTCACCAGCATGTACGAGGTCGCGCCGAACATCAGCGAGACCAGCCACCTGTACGCCAACTACCACTTCATCATGTGGGACGACGCGCTCGCGGCGTTGCCCGCCGAGGTGCAGGACGCGGTCAGGACCGCGGCGGACGAGGTGGGTGCCGACTACACCGCCGAGACTGTGGCCAAGACGGACGAATACCGCGCCGAACTGGAGGCGGGCGGTGCGACGTTCCACGAGATCACCGATCGCGACGCCTGGGTTGAGGCTGTGGAGCCGGTGTACGGCACTCTGTCTGAGCAGGTCCAGGGTTGGATCGAGCAGATCAAGAGCGGTAGCTAGCACCGTACTGTGCGACAGCGCCGGACCCCACCCGACGGTGGGGCCCGGCGCTGTTGCTGTTGCTGTTGCTGTTGCCGTTGCCGTTGCCGTTGCCGTTGCCGTTGCCGTTGCCGCTGCCGCTGCCGACGCTGTTCGTGTTCGTGTTCGTGTTCGTGTTCGCTCGTGTGCTCGTGTGCTCGTGTGCTCGTGTGCTCGTGTGACTGCGACCGCGGAGAAAGCCACCAAGAACCAGCTCAGCTGCGTTCGATGTTGGTGGTTCTTTTTGCCTGTCACCCGTAAAACGCGTTTACCCATGACAGGGGAAACTCGGACATATGTCCCTGCTCGCGGTCCGAAAGGGCTCGCGACGACGTTCGACGCCGTGAGAGTCAGTCCGAGCGTGCGGTCAAGCCATTGATGCCTGCGACGTGCGGTCAAGCCATTGACGCCTGCGACGCGAGATCCAGCCCCCGAATCCCGTCCTCGAGTGTCTTACACGCGCGGTGCGAGAGTGCTCGAACGCTCGACGTAGTCGGCATCCACAACAAGGTGCTGGGTCGGCCCAGGGGCGCGGTGGCTGAGGGCCAGGTCGACCGAGTGGGCGGCGAGCATGTCGATCGGCTGGCGAATAATGCTGAGTGCGGGGGTGACCAGCTCGGTCCACGGGTTGTCGTCAAAAACAACAACCGAGAGGTCGTCAGGAACAACAACCGGCATGGAGTGCAGCCGGTGCAGTGCGCTGGTCACCTGGGCG
Source organism: Mycetocola sp. (assembly GCA_052103915.1). GTDB lineage: Bacteria > Actinomycetota > Actinomycetes > Actinomycetales > Microbacteriaceae > Mycetocola_B. The sequence goes on from JBQELM010000016.1 coordinate 11,695, forward strand.
GTGTTGGCAATGATGAGCGCGGTGGGTGGATCGGCCGAGTCCAGAAGCGAGGCGACCGAATCGCCACCCTGATCACCACGGAACGGAATGTGGCGAACAAGTGCGGGATCAACCGGCACCCCGGCCGCCTCGTGGGCAGCGTGGTAACCGGCGGTCCGGTCCAGGCCAGTGCTGGTGCTGCGCGGACCGGAGATCAACCCAATGCGCCGGTGGCCCAGCTCCAGGAGCCGCTCCGTCGCGCTGCGTGCCGAGGACACGTTGTTGATGCTCACGGTGTCAGCGTGGTCAAAGTCGCTGATGGAGCGGTCAACAAAAACGACCCTGGTGTTGAAATCGTGCAGTCGCTGCCAGGACGCCACGTTGGTGGAGGTTGGTGTGGCAATGACACCGGCAACACGGCGGTCGTAGAGGGTGTCGAGGCACTCCTCCTCCAGGCGCTGGTCCTCCTGCGTTGTCATCAGCAGAACCTGGACGCCCCGAGCGCGTGCCTCCCAGACGACCTTGTCCGCCAGGCGGGCAAAAAATGGGTTGGTGACATCGGCGAGCAGGAGCCCGATGGTGACCGTTGACTCCGAATTCTTGAGCTCCCTGGCGGCGGTACGCGGGCGATAACCCAGTTCGGCGACGGAGGTGAGCACCCGATCCCGTGTGGCTTCGGCGACAGGCCCAGAACCCGGGTTGAGCACACGAGAGACAACGGCGATGGACACGCCGGCGTGGCTGGCGACGTCCCTGATTGTCGGGGCTTTAGGCATCGACGGGGTCTCCTCGGGGTTGGGGTGCACTGCGAGCCTATCGCGTTACAGAAAACGTTTCCAGAAACAGGTATGAAACAAAAGTGGTATCGGTTACACTGATGGCATCCTTTCCCGACAACAGGAAGTAAGAATGAACCTCCACTCTCTTCTGGCCGCCCGCGAAGATGCCGGCCGCCCCATCCGCGTCGGTCTCATCGGCGCCGGCCGTTTTGGCACGATGTACCTGTCCCAGGCCCGCAATATCCCCGGCATTCACGTTGCAGCGATTGCGGACATCAACCTTGAGCGCGCCAAGGGGGCGTTCGCACTGGTGGGATGGCCGGACGATCAGCTGACCGACTCCGTCGACGACGCGCTGCTCAACCGCACCACAGCAATCGTCACCGACGCCTCCGCCCTGTTCCGCTCCGACATCGATGTCGTGGTCGAGGCGACGGGTAACCCGATCATCGGCATTAAGCACGCCCTGGCCGCGATCGCAGAAAAGCAGCACATCATCATGGTGACGGTTGAGGCCGACGCCCTGGCCGGTCCAGCCCTGGCCAAGCGCGCGGAGGAGGCCGGTGTGGTCTACTCCCTGGCCTACGGTGATCAGCCCGCCCTCATCTGGGAGCTTGTCGACTGGGCTCGGACCTCCGGCTTTGACGTGGTCTGCGCGGGCAAGGGCGCCAAGTACCTGCCGCACTACCACGAGATGAATCCCGACAATGTCTGGGAGAACTGGGAATTCTCGAAGGAGCTCACCGATTCCGGCCAGCTCAACCCGTACATGCACACCTCGTTCCGTGACGGCACGAAGGCCGCCATCGAGATGGCCGCGGTTGCCAACGCTGCGCGCCTTCGTCCGTCGGACGAGGGCCTGACCTTCACCCCGGGCAACCTGGAAGAGATCGCCACTGTGTGCCGTCCGGCGGAGGTCGGCGGTGTGCTTGATGTGTCGGGCACGGTTGACGTCATGTCCAGCGTCACCCGCGACGGCGAGTGGATTGACCACAACACCCAGGAGGGTGTGTTCGTGGTGGTCAAGGCCACCAACGACTACGTGGCCGGCTGCTTCACCGAGTACCCCTGGCACCCGGACCCCACCGGTCAGTACGCTGCCCTCTACCGCCCGTACCACTACGTCGGTCTTGAGCTGAACATCTCGATTGCGAACGCGGTTCTGCGCGGTGTTGCCACGGGTGCTCCGGTTGGTTTCTACGCGGACGTAGTTGCCGCGGCCAAAAAGGACCTGACCGCTGGCGAGATCCTCGACGGCGAGGGCGGCTTCACCGTGTGGGGCAAGCTGATCTCTGCCGAGGCCTCCGTTGAGCGCGGTGCGCTGCCCGTTGCACTTGCTCACCACGTTGAGCTGAAGAGTGACGTGCCCAAGGGCGGCATCGTCCGCTGGGAGGACATCGTCATCGACGACTCACTGAGCCAAGCGATCGAGCTGCGTCGTGAGACCGAGGCGCTTGTCGCCGCGGAGCACCTCAGCGTATGAGCGAGGCGCGGACGGAGTCGGTCGCGGTCCTTGGTCTGGGCAACATGGGGGCACCCATCGCGACCAACCTGGTCAGTGCCGGCTGGGATCCCATCCTGTGGAACCGGAGTGCGGGGCGGCTCGCCCCGTTCGTCGAGCAGGGTGTACGGACCGCACCGACTCCGGCCGCGGCCGCCCGCGAGGCGGACATCCTGCTGACCGTGCTGACCGACCTACCCGACGTTGAGCAGTTGCTTGCCGGTCCGGACGGGGCACTGGTCGGCTGGGCCGAGCGGGAGGGCTCCAGGCCGCTGCTTGTCGTGATGGGGACGGTGTCCGCGGTTGCGCTGCGGGAGCTGGCTGATCGGCTGGCGGTGCACGGTATTGCCGTGGTTGACGCACCGCTCAGTGGCGGGGTCGCCGGGGCACAGCAGGCCAGGCTCAGCATCATGGTCGGCGGTGACGCTGCCGATGTGGAGCGGGTGAAGCCGGTGTTTGCGGACATCGGCTCAACGATCACCCACCTGGGTGGTCGGGGGGCCGGCCAGCTGGCGAAGGCCTGCAACCAGATTGTGGTCGCCGCAACCGTCGCGAGCCTGGCCGAGGCCGTTGTTCTGGCCAGGACAGCCGGGATCGAGGCCGGACCGCTGCTTGATGTTTTGGCT